>JAEZQV010000308.1 GCA_023441125.1 Bacillota bacterium | reverse complement strand
CCTGTTTGTCAGCTGCCTCCTGAATGGCCTTGCGGCTGGTGGAACTTTGGGCCACGCCGATTTTTTTACCGTCGAGGTCTTTTAAACTTTGGTAGCCGCCTGCTTTTTTAACCAGTAAGGCCACGCCGTCGGTAAAATACGGATCACTGAAGTTATAGCTGTTTTTACGCTCTTCCGTGATGGTAAAGGTAGCCACCACCACATCGACATCGCCATTATCCAGGAGCGGACCGCGGGTTTTGGCAACTGTGCCGGTCAGTTCCACTTTGTTTTCGTCACCTACGATTTTCTTGGCCAGGGCTTTGACCAGATCAATTTCGAAGCCTTCGATATTGCCTGTTTTCGGATCTTTAAAACCAAATTTGGGTACGTCCACCTTAATGCCGGCTTTCAGGACACCGCGGTCCTTGATCGCTTTAATATCAGGCGGGGTTTCATCTTTGGATGCCGCCGGCGCTGGTGAGGAACCGCCGCAGCCGGCCAGGAGCATACTGAGGACCAGTGTCATTACCAATGAAAGCAATCCGAATTTTTTCATGATATTCATAATTATTTTCCTCCGTTTCTTTAGTTGGTATTAATGCAAAATGCGGCTTAAAAATAATTTCGTCCGGTCATGTTCGGGATTTACAAAAAAGTGTTCCGGTGTTCCCTGTTCCATAATCCGGCCTTCGTCCATGAAAATTACCCGGTCGGCAACCCGGCGGGCAAAACCCATCTCGTGGGTTACCACAACCATGGTAATGCCTTCATTCGCCAAGTCAACCATAACGTCAAGTACTTCTTTAATCATTTCCGGATCCAGCGCCGAAGTCGGTTCATCGAACAGCATTATTTTGGGATGCATGTTTAACGCGCGGGCAATCGCAACGCGCTGCTGCTGGCCGCCTGACAATTGCGACGGATAAGCGGCAGCTTTTTCTTTTAGGCCTACCCGGTCCAGAAAGGCCAGCCCGGTTGTTGCAGCTTCCTCTTTTTTGACGCCTTTTAAGAGAATGGGAGCAAGTGTTAAGTTTTCCAGAACGGTTTTATGCGGGTAGAGATTAAATTGCTGAAAGACCATGGCCGCCGACTGGCGTATTTGGTTAACCGGCGATTTGGGGGCCGTGATATCCACGCCATCGACAATTACCTTGCCGCTGTTTGGTTTTTCCAGCAGATTCATGCAGCGGATCATGGTACTTTTACCGGAACCGCTGGGACCGATGACCACAAGTTTTTCGCCGGTTTTCACAGCCAGGTCAATATCTTTAAGTACATGGTTGCTGCCAAACGACTTATTTACTTTCGCTAGCGTAATCAATGGCAACTCCTCCTCTCTTAAAAAATAAAAAAGGCAGTCAATCCACAGGTGGATTGAGCGCCTTTGCTCAGCCTGATAATTATATTGTGCTGATAATTTACTATTATATCTTCCGGACGGACAAAAATCAAGCTATATTTCAGGAATTGTATTATTGAGTGCAGTCAAGGCGGAGAATTGTCTTTCAAACGATAGCAGCGCTGTTTGCGCAGTACTATTGCGGTATGGTCTAGGGGCCGGTTAGCAGATTCTGATATGCGACGGAGTATTTACAAATATTTATTATCAACTTTGGTTTTCTTGCAGGTGTTTTTTCCATTTTCGTCGAAGTATTAAAAAATTCAAAAAACCAATAATTACCTGGAGGTGGTTTGCATGTCGATTCTGGATATAATCGAAAAAGGCAAAAAGCAGCGTAAACAAAAAGAACGCAAAAAAACTCTACAAAATGCAGCGATAGGTGCCGCTATTGGCGTGACCGTCGGAGCAGCCGCCGGCGTACTATTGGCACCAAAATCAGGCAAGGATACACGGGCTGATATCGCTGAAGCCGCTAAGGAGTTGCCGGGCAAGGCAAAGGAAATTGTTGAGAAAACCAAAGTGAAGGTTGAAGAGGCGAAAAAAGCAATCGCCGAAAAAACAAATTCTGTGGAAACGGATGCCCAACCATAACGTTCCGCAGGCAAAAAAGGGCGGCCGGGCAGTTTATGTCCGGCCGCTATTAATTGATGAATTGTAGCGAAAGAAGGGATCCCATGTATATTTCACTATATGATCTGGGCCTGTTTGTTTTGTTCGCCGTGCTGCTTGTGGGCGGCATCTATCTAATCGCCGTCTTGCGCCGGGTGCTGTGCATGCTCGAACTGGTTAACGGGCTAGTAAGCGCCCACCAGGGGGAGATCCGGACAACGGTTACTCTGTTGCAGGAGACACTTACCAATATTAATGCCCTTACAGTGAGTTTAAAGGAAGCTACTGTTCAGACTACCAGTGCAGTACGGGCCCTGCCAAGTGAAATTACCGACACGGTGGATGACCTGCGGGAAAGTTTTGAGACCTTTGTGTTCTATGCCAGGATTGCCGGTGAGGTTGTCAAGGCCATATTCTCCAAGTAATTTCCGGCCAAAGCGCCGGCATGAGCGATTAAAAAACTCCTTGCCGGCAGGGTTCCTCCCGCCGGCGTTGAATACTGTAAGTAGTTCAAAAAAGCATGGGGCATCACGGATAGAAGGAGTATCGTTATGTCAGTAACTCCCACAGCGCCGACGCCGCCGACCAAACCTACGCCGCCTGCTCTGCCGGCATTGGCTCCAACCCACGCCAACACCGCCGCCAAGCCGGCGGACGCTGCGCCCGCGAGCCCACCCGCAGCCGCCGGCTTGGCGGCTGCCCCGGAAGTCACGGATGCGGTCAGGAAGCTAGAAGGTTTGGGACAGGCTTTTCAGGGAAAAACAACTGCCAATACAGCCGGGAACAAGGTGGACGCTGCAGCCGGCAAAGCCAACGGCGCGCCCAATAGCCTGCAAGCTGCGCCTCCCGCCGCTTTCAGTGCCGAGAACGGTGCGGCTGCTGGCCAAACCGCCGTTGCCGTCAACCAGCCGGTACCGGCTAAAGCCACCGCCGGGAGTTATCTGCCCTTTCTGGGCTGGATGGCTATTATCATTGTGGTTGTCGCAGGTCTGTGCCTATTTAAGCGAAGACCCCGGCAGCGGCCGCCGGCGGATTATTCCCGGCAAACCCCGGCCACGACTGCCCAAGAGAGAATGGATGTCGTAGTTGCTCCCCGGACGTCGGCAGCCAAAGTAAAAAGCAATTTTGAAGTGCGTGTGTAGCGTAAGGCAATGCCGCTTCAGTTGTCAGCCTGCCGGATGGCAGCTTCCATAATTTCGCTCCACCTTTGATTATTCTCATCTTCCTGACAAAACTGCAAAAACAGATCGGCAACGGCCAGCGCCGCTTGCTGCTCACGGATTGTCAAGCCGGCGCCGGCGATAACGGCGGCGGCCTTTTGGCCGGCTGCTGCCACTAACTGCTGCCTTTGGGCCGGCAGTATGCCGATGATTGCCGGCACGGAACAGGCCAGCTCAATCTGTTTGGGTTTTACCGCCATAAAAACTACCTCCAGTTTACGTTTCCTGTTATAGGCTTTATAATTCCAGCTGGCTTTTATTTTAGCGGTCAATTGTTAGAATGAAGTTAAATACTTTTCGCCTGAGGGAGGAAAAAGGCTATGCCGCCGAACATTCTGATGGTGGTTACCAGTTTTGCTCGGATTGATGAGCAGCATTCCACCGGCTTGTGGCTGGAGGAATTCGCTGTTCCTTATCTGGCATTTTGCGCAGCCGGTTATGGGGTCACGGTTGCCAGTCCGTCAGGCGGCCAGGCGCCGGTAGACGCCGAGAGTACGGCCGGTGACATACCGGCGCAGTGGCGTAAAGCAGCCGGCGTTCTGCAAAATACCCGGATGCTGGGTGATATTCACTGTCAGGATTACGCGGCAGTTGTTTTGCCAGGCGGACACGGCCCCCTGTTTGATCTGGCTGTTGACAGGCAACTGGCTGAGTTGCTGCAAGCGTTTGACCGAGAGCATAAGCTGATCGGGGCTGTCTGTCACGGGCCTGCCGCTCTGGTTGGCGCCACGGCAGCTGACGGGCGGCCGCTGGTTGCCGGCCGGCGGGTTACCGCCTTCAGCAATGAAGAAGAGCAAATGACACATCTAAGCAGGGTCGTTCCTTTTCTTCTGGAGACAAAACTCAGAGAGCTGGGAGCGGCTTTCGTCAAGGCCCGCCCGTGGGCAGTCCAGGTAATCAGAGACGGAAATCTGATTACGGGGCAGAACCGCCAGTCGAGTCGCCTTTTTACTGAAACGGTAATAGCGGCGATAGCCGATGAGCCAAAATAGAATATTGCACATATATGCACTAAAAATATAAGTTTTTCGGATCGCTGAGGCTAAATAAAACAAAGGGTGTCGGGTACAAAGCCCGGCGCAGGCGACCATTATACAACGCTGCGCCGCTGGCGCTTAACCTCCGCTTATGCATAACGGCCGCCTGCGCCTCAGTAAGTTTACGCCCAGGTTGAGCCAGGAGACGGTGACTCCGACAACCCTGATAACTCCTGTACCCCTCGGCCTTTCAGCTTTTGGAGGATCTGGGCCTAGACTTTTTGCTTACTTATTATGAAAACCTTACTATGTAATAAAGAAAAAAGGCATACCTAAAGCAAGCCTAATCGTAAGCTAAAAATCGTATTGTATATAGGCAATCAGGTTGCAACTGTGGTGGGCAATTGCCAGCCTAATGCTGATAATTTTTTTAGATAGGATTGAAGTAACTTGCTTTTAGTAAACCATGACGAAGAAGATCGGCAATCCATTCCGCATCTTTGACATCTGTTTTGCGGCCTGGCAACGCTTTCATATGATGAGCGTTGACGACCATAGCCTCCAGTCCAGACAACTCAAAAATGTTATACGTCCTTTCGCTTTAATAAGCTGGACAATTCGTGGTTCAAATCAGGAAGCCCTATCAATTTTGTGGTCGAGTTCTTAGCTCAAAAAGTATCGACCTTGTGCCACGACTTTATT
>JAEZQV010000305.1 GCA_023441125.1 Bacillota bacterium | reverse complement strand
GTCCACGAATAAATATATAGTTTCTTCGCCCAGGCTGTTTGCCGAGTCTATTTATATAAGAAATAATGATGCCAGCTATTTAGCCAAATGGTTAACCCTGCAACAGCAAATGCGCCGGCAGTTAAACAGCGCTGAACAAGAAACAAGCCTGTTTGAAGGCAAATTGATTCAAATGCTGCAGGCTATGCTGCCGTCGGGAAGCTGGCTGGCTGTTGCCAACAGTATGCCGGTTCGTGACGTAGATTATTTTTTGGCAGCACGCAGGCAAAAGCTTAAAGTGTTTTGTAACAGGGGCACCAACGGAATCGACGGTACTGTTTCGACTGCACTGGGACTGGCGACAGTAAATCATCCCACTGTTCTGCTAACAGGTGATTTGGCATTTTACCATGACCTGAACGGATTATTGCTGGGAAAAACCCATAATCTCAAGTTGATTATTGTACTGGTCAACAATGATGGCGGCGGGATATTTAGATATTTGCCACAAAGTACGGCAAGACACTTTGAATATTTGTTCCGGACCCCGCACGGTCTGAATTTTCAAGGCGTAAAAACCTTGTATGATATCAGATATTATGAAGCAACAGATTATGGCGCATTTAAACAGGCCTTCAGTCAGTCACTGGCTGTGACAGGCATCAGCTTAATCGAGATAAAAATCGATTTAGAAGTAAGCAAGCTATTACACGACAAATACACAGCGTTACCGGTGGGCCATGTTCATAGAGATTGAAAATATTAAATATCATGTTCAAATTAGCGGTGAAGGAAGGCCCCTTGTTTGTCTACATGGTTTTTCCGAGAGCATAAGCACGTGGCGATCCCTTCAGGCGGAGCAATATCAATTGATTCTTATTGATCTTATTGGCCATGGCGAAAGTGACAAACCGTGTTCCGTCAAGTATTACCGGGTAAAAGTAATGCTTAAGCATTTAAATAGGCTCATTGCTCAATCAGGCTTACAAAAATATTCCCTATTAGGCTATTCGATGGGAGGGCGGCTTGCCTTAGCCTATGCCTTAACCTACCCCCGGGAGGTGGATAAGCTGATACTGGAGAGCGCGTCTTATGGTGAATGCGGCTGGATAAACCGATTGCAACGGCGCAGAAGTGATGCTGAACTGGCCAGAAGCATACGGCGGAATGGCATAGCATGGTTTAATGAGTATTGGTCTGATCAGCCAATATTTGCATCGCAAAAAAAATTGCCAGCACCGATTGCTGATGAAATCAGTACAAGCCGTTTGGCAAATGCGGCGCATGCCCTTGCCAATACCCTGCTAGGCAGCGGTCAGGGGCGGTTTCCTTGCCTGAAGAATCAGATAGCCGGGCTGCTCATGCCGGTATTATATATAAGCGGGGAATATGATGAGAAATATAAGCAGACCGGCCATGAGTTTGAAAAATTAAACCCCAATATCAGGCATGAAATAATAAAAAGCGTGGGCCATAATACTCATCTCGAAAATTATAGCGCCTTTAACGGGGTTTTGAAAACTTTTCTATAAATACAAGGATGGTGTTAAGGATGAATACAGTTTCCTGGCAGGCACTGCAGCGTGGTTATGCGGATGTTATCTATGAAACATATAATGGCATTGCCAAAATTACAATCAATCGTCCGGAAGTGCGCAATGCCTTCCGTCCTAAAACTATTATGGAATTAATAGATGCTTTTACCATCGCCCGGGACGATGATACCATCGGCGTCATTATCCTAACCGGTGCCAATCATGGACAGGGGCAGGAGCGGGAAGCCTTTTGCTCCGGCGGGGATCAAAGGGCGCGCGGCCATGGCGGCTATGTTGGCGACGACCAGATTCCGCGCTTGAATGTGCTGGATTTGCAGCGGTTAATCCGGATTATCCCCAAGCCGGTCATTGCCATGGTAAATGGCTATGCCATCGGCGGTGGCCATGTGCTGCATCTGGTGTGCGATCTGACCATTGCTGCGGAAAATGCGAAGTTTGGACAAACAGGACCTAAAGTGGGCTCGTTTGACGCCGGCTATGGCGCCGGTTACTTGGCGCGGATTACCGGCCACAAAAAAGCGCGGGAAATCTGGTATTTATGCCGCCAGTACACGGCGGCGCAAGCGCATAATATGGGCCTGGTAAACACGGTGGTCCCCTTTGAACACCTAGAAGCAGAAACGGTGAAGTGGTCCCAAGAAATTTTGCAGCATTCACCTACGGCACTGCGGTTTCTCAAAGCAGCCTTTAACGCCGACACAGACGGCTTGGCCGGTCTGCAGCAGCTGGCGGGTGACGCCACCCTGCTGTTTTATACCACCGATGAAGCCAAGGAAGGACGGGATGCGTTTAAAGAAAAGCGTAATCCCGATTTTCAGCGGTTTCCCAAATTTCCATAAGGTATAACGGGTGAGACTATGGAGTGGCTGAAAAAACATTACGACGAGCGGCCGGAGCAAAGGTTTATCAATCAACTGACGTTTCGCGAGGTTTATGAGCGTGTTGCTGATTTGGCCCGCCAGCTCTATTTTTATGTGAAAGATGAACAGCGAGTTGCCCTTTATTCCCCTAACTCGGCAGATATGGCTCTGTTCTTTTTGGCTCTGCAGGTTTTGGCGAAAGAGGTGCTCATGCTGAATACCCGTTTAACAGCGGCAGAACTGAGCAAGCAACTGAAAGTGCTGAACATCCGGGTTGTCTTCTCCCATAATGACAGGTTTATCGCCTTCCATGAAGTATACCAGAGTAAAAAAACGGCTGTAAGCCTGGCGACTGCCTGGAATAAAGACCAAATAGCGGTGATTATGAACACCAGTGCCACCACCGGTGAATACAAAGCCGTTCCCCTGCGCTGGAAACAGTTTTATGCCCATGTACAGGCTTCCCAGCAGCGCCTGGGAGTAACGGCGGCAGATAACTGGCTCATGGTGCTGCCCATGTATCATATCAGCGGCTTAACCATCTTAATGCGCAGCTTATACAACGGAACACAGACCACAATCGTGGAACGCTTTGATGAAGAGCAGGTAATCAACCTGATTGAAAATGGCGGCATCAATATGCTGTCGATTGTGCCGACGATGCTCAATCGGGTTATTCACCGGATCAGGCACCATAACCTGCGGGTCGTGCTGGCAGGCGGCGAGTTTATTCCCAATGCCCTGGTTGAGACAAGCATCCGGAAAAATATTCCGCTGTATAAAACCTTTGGCATGACAGAGACCACCAGCCAGGTCGCCACTTTTTCCGTATTGGAGCATCTGGGAAAAAAGGCGTCGGTCGGCTTGCCGCTTGCGGGGACGGCTATCCGTATTCTAAATCCGGATGAACAGGGTATCGGTGAAATCGTCATTCACAGTCCCATGCTTATGGATGGGTATCTGGGAACTGAAGGGCATTCCGGCTATTTTAATACCGAGGATGTGGGCTATATTGATGAAGACGGTTTTATTTATATAGTGGACCGCCGCAGAAATATCATTATATCCGGCGGTGAAAACATTTATCCCCGGGAAATTGAAAATATTCTTTATCAGCTGCCGGCAATAACGGAGTGCGCCGTTGTCGGCCGGCCCGACAAAAAATGGGGACAGATTCCCGTGCTCTATGTTGTTTCGTCCCTGGATGAAACGGCCATATACAGCTATCTGGCCAAGCATCTGGCCAGCTACAAGCTTCCGCAAGAAATCATCCCTCTGGCTGAACTGCCGAAGAACGCCGCGGGAAAAATTGTAAAAAGAGAGTTAGAGGTCTTTTCATGGCAAGCAGCAGGAATCTGACAGACAGTTTAAATATTGAGTACATCCGCGTACTGGGTGACAAACTGGAGGCCAAAATGAATTTGACTTGGTTTCACAGTCAACCTTTTGGCTATCTGCACGGGGGTGCAACTATTGCCTTTGGCGAGACGGTTGCCGGCTATGCCTCGCAGCAGAAAATTGCCAACGACCAGGCCGCTGTGGGGCAGACAATTACTGCCAACCATCTGCAGCCGAAAACAATAACAGGCTATATTATGGCTAAGGGAAAACTGCTGCAGCAGGGAAGAAACTCCCATGTCTGGATGATGGAAATGACGGATGAAAATAATGCGGTAATTGCCTATATGACAGTTACCAATGCTATTATCAATTTGAATAAAGTGAAGTAAGTACAGCGGGGAGGGATGGCATGGAGGTCCAGGAACGCATGATTATCATGATGGCCCAGAGTTTTACCACATCCTATTTATTGTATACTGCCTGTGAGCTTGAGCTATTTGACCATTTGCATCACGGAGAAATATATCACGGGGAAATGACAGTAGCGAAATTGAGCGGCCAATTAGCTCTTGAAGAGGAAATGCTGTATCGCCTGCTAAGGCCGCTGCTGGCATTACAGTTGATTCAGGAAGAGAACGGCCTTTTTTTTCTCACCGCCTTAGGGAAAAGGTTATCAAAGCACTCAGAAAATTCACTGAAGGATTTGATTCTATTTTGCGGGAGAGAATCCATGCCCTGCTGGGCTAAACTGTATGAGGCCGTAAAACTTCGCACTTTGCCTTATTTGCTGGTGGAAAAGCAGTCATTCTTTGCAGCGCAGCAAGCAGATGATGGAAAATTTTCCACTTTTAATTCTATGATGCGCAATTCAAGCAAAAACCTGAATCTGTCCGCTTATTTTGAACAGCAAACGGATAAGGGACAAATACATGCTATTGTGGATATCGGCGGCGGCGCCGGCGATATCATGGCAAAATTTTTGCATTTCTACCACAATGCCACCGGGATCATTGTTGATCTGGAACATGTGAGAGATGAAGCCCAGCGAAACCTTGTAATATGTAATATAAATCAAAGATGCCGGTTTGCCAGCGGAAACTTCTTTGAAAAGCTGGCTGTGCAGGCCGACTTATTCATCCTATCGCGCATATTGCACGACTGGGATGATGAAAGGGCCGGCGAAATTTTAAAAAACACCAGCCAGGCTATGAC
>JAEZQV010000296.1 GCA_023441125.1 Bacillota bacterium | reverse complement strand
CCCAAATGCTGGCCAAGTACACCGGCTGTTGCCCGCCCGAGCTCACGCCGAACCGCACTGTCGGCTTCACTGTCGCCGGGAATAATAATTACTTTCCTGACACTGAGCCGTTCGGCCAATTCGGTTTCGAGGCTGACCAAACCACGCAGCAGACGGATGTATTCGGCTAAGTCCCCCAGCATAGCTTGGCCTTCCGCCGTAACTGTCATACCTAACTGGGAAAACTCAACAAGTCCTGCCGTTTTCAACCAGTCTACCTGAGCCCGCACGATCCGCTCGCCCATGTCCAGCATCAGAGCCAGCGCTCTGCGGCCAACCGGTTGAGTATGCTGAATGTGGCGCAGAAGATTGTATCTTGCTTCAATAATTTGCGTTAATTCAGGCGCTATTTTGCGCTGCAGCTGAATAATTCTTTCCACGGCAGATCCCCTTTGGGTCGTATTAAGTCCCGCTAGTACATATTATGTCCCGTCACAGTAACAAAAAATTATGATTCTAAATTAATTAATAATTATTCGCTGCGCTCCCAGAAAATCCTGCCTGTTTTAGCTAATTTTGAGAACTAATTTAGCGGGCATTGGTTGCGCCGTTATACACAATTCCCCGGGCGGCGTCAACCGTAACGGCTGAACCATCCGGCAAACGGTCGGTCGCGCCATCGGCGCCGACAATAACCGGAATGCCAAAGCTAAGGCCCACGATGGCGGCATGCGAGGTGAGACCGCCTTCCTCGGCCACAATGGCGGCAGCCTTGGCGGCGTATGCGGCCGTTTCTTCATCAACCGCCTTAACTACCAGCACATCGCCCGGCTGAAACTTGCAGGTTATGTCTTTGGCGGAGCGGGCGATGCAGACTTTGCCGGTGGCCGCAGCCTGGCCGATGCCGGTGCCTTTGAGTAAAATATCACCGACCACATGCACGCGGATCAAATTGGTAGTACCTGAGGTACCTACCGGTACGCCGGCAGTGATCACTACCAGGTCTCCCTCTTTAACAATCGCGGTGGCTAAAGCGCCGCTGACCGCATTGGCCACCATTTCATCGGTATTCTGCGAACTTGGCACCAAAGCCGGGTATACGCCCCAGTACAACAGCGACCGGCGCAGTGTCTTTTCACAGGGGGTCACTGCCAGTATGGCCGACTTAGGGCGGTACTTGGATACCATTCGGGCGGTATAGCCGGTGTTGGTTGAGGTCAGAACAGCCGCCGCGCCTAATACATGGGCCACCTGAACGCTGGCGTGACTGATGGCCTCGGTGGTCGACTGCACCGGCCCGCTGCCTTTGGCCAGGAGCAGCTGGTCATAATGGAGGGATTGTTCGGTCCGCACCGCCACTTTGGCCATGGTTTGCACGGCTTCGACCGGATACTGTCCGGCGGCCGATTCGCCGCTTAACATAATGGCATCAGAACCGTCTAAGATAGCGTTGGCCACATCACTGGCCTCAGCCCGGGTCGGCCGGGGATTGGTCAGCATGGATTCCAGCATCTGCGTGGCGGTAATGACCGGTTTGCCGGCCTTATTGCATTTTTCGATAATTTGCTTTTGCACCAGCGGTACTTCTTCTACCGGGATTTCCACCCCGAGGTCGCCTCTGGCTACCATGACACCGTCGGTGACTTTGAGAATTTCCTCCAGCCGCCGTACGCCTGCGGCGTTTTCAATCTTGGCGATAATGTGAATATCGTCCTGAGCCCCGGCTTCTTCGAGCAGCTTGCGAATGGCCAGAATGTCGCCGGCGCACTGGACAAAAGACGCGGCAATAAAGTCGATGCCTTGCTCAATGCCAAAGCGGATATCGGCTATGTCCTGCTCTGACAGGATGGGCAGTTTAACATGCACACCGGGCACGGCTACCCGCTTGCGGTCGGAAATCGGCCCGCTGTTTTGCACCGTTGTCAGGATATCCTGGCCGCTGATACTCTCAACCTGCAGACTGATGAGTCCGTCTGAGAGCAAAATAGTATCACCCGGGGATAATTCAGTATGCAGCAGCTTGTGGTTGACCGAAGCCAGTTGGTTGTCACCGGTCACTTCCCTGGTCGTCAGGGTAAAGGCCTGGCCTTTGTTTAAATAGGTTTTGCCTTCGGCAAAAAGTCCCAGCCGCATTTCCGGGCCTTTATTATCCAGCATCAGCGCCACCGGCATCCCGGTAACCCGGGAAGCTTCCCGGACCATGGCCATGCGCCGGGCGTGGTCCGGGTGAGAACCATGCGAAAAGTTAAACCTGGCAATATTCATCCCGGCCTGCAGCATCGCTGCCAGCACACCCGGCTGGTCGGTACTCGGACCGACTGTGCAAATTATTTTTGTTTTTTTGTTCATGGGCAGCCTCCTTAAGGGTCTTTTTTTGTCCCACGGGTACATTTTTCGTCCCATAACGGCAATAAAAAAATAGTTGACGCTTTGTTGTGTTCGCTTTGGGAAGGGATAATCCTGCCTGACTGACTAAGTTTCTTGCCAAAATTTCACTGCTGTGCCGGGAGGCTACGTTCCGGGTTTCGACGGAACGCCGCCCCGCGGCCACTTAGGCAACAGCTACCAGGCACCGCTACAGATGCCCGGCCTATTTGCGGGCATAGGCGGCCCGCACGAGCGCAATGGGATGAAGCGTCTGGACTCCGGCTCCGTGGGCAATCTGCAGCCGGCAGGTGCCGCAGTCGGACAGCACCGTGGTTACGCCGCTGGCCTTAATGGCTGCAAACAGGTTGCTGCCTACGGCCATGGCAATGTCATATTTGTCGGCTTTAAAACCGTAATTGCCGGAGATGCCGCAGCAGCCGGCATCCGCGTCCGTTACCTCCACGCCCGGCAGCATGCGCACAAGCTCCAGACTGGGCGTGCCGATCCCCTGGACTCTGAGGTGACAGGGCGCATGATACAAATAACGGCCGGTTTGCTTCTTAAAATCGGTATTGAGCTGTCCTTCAGCATCCAGTTCCAGCAAGAACTCGGAAATATCATAGATGCGGGCGGCGATCTTCTCTGAATCCGTAAGTTCAAACAACTCCTGGTATTCCTGCTTAAGCATCAGGCCGCAGCTGGTGCAGGCGGTGATGATGGGATAGCCCTGTTCAATATATTGGGCCAGGATGGCTGCATTGGTCCGGGCATTGGCCTCGGCTTCCTCCATATAGCCGTTGACAACCAGGGGCGAGCCGCAGCATACGGCGTCTGCCGGCACAATCACCTCAAAATGATTGGCTTGCAACACGGCAACCACATCCAGCCCGACTTCCGGCTGATTGTAATTGATAAAACAGCCGGGATAGAACACTACCTTATTCGTCTGGGGCTGTTGTTTAATCTTCCGGAACTGCTTGATAAAAGACTTGGCGGCATAGGCCGGCAGCGGCGCCTTGTCGGCAATCCCCAGTTTTTTCATTACGGCCTTGCTAATCACGTTATTCATGCCCAGATTGGCAAGACCGGGAGTAAGGCTGGCCATTTTGGCCATTTGTTCGCTGTGCGACAGCAGCCAGTCCCGAAAGGGCTGCTTATGGGTTTGGTAGTACTTGGCCCTGGCTTTCATATTCAGCGTGGACACCGGGACCCGCGACGGGCAGCTGATATCACAGTTTTTACAGTTCGAACAATATTCCAGCGCAGCATCATAGTCATCGGTCGACAGCCGGAATCGCTCGCCGGCCGGGCCGGACAGCTTAGGTCCCCGAAACTCACGTACCGCCTGGGTAACCGGGCAATGCACGACACAGGCGGTGCAGGTCGTACAGCTATCCGGATTATAGTGATGTTTTTTCATATATTTTCTCTCCATCTATTAAAGTCGACTCCCTGTCAGCCCATGTTATCGTCTGTCTGCAGGGTTGTCACAGGCTATATTCGTAAATGTCGCTGGCCTTCTTAGCAGCTTAAACCGGCTTGGTAACCCGATACCAGGGCCACGCCGTTGCCGGACTTCTCCAGGCAATAATCGTAACCGCTCAGGCTCCGCCCGGCCACGTACACATTAGCGAGCAATACCCGGCCCGCGTTGTCCACCGGCCGCAGCGTATCGTCAACCGTAATGCCGACTTTGGCGAAGGGCTGGGCCGAACCGCTGAACAATGTAAGCGTGCCCCATTCCTCCCGGTCCGCCGGCGCAGTCACCGGCAGATTGAAGACAATCTCGCGCACGCTGTCCGGCTCGGCCACAATACCGCCACCGAAGAAGCCGCCTGTGGCCAAAATAACGGCTTGGGTACTATAGGACCGCTCGCGGTCGATATTGCTGGTAACAACGGCGGTGACCCGGTCGCCGTCCTGTACGGCCCAGGCGGCATGGGCCTGTTCCATAACCGTAACGCCCAGCTTTTTGGCCCGGTTCATCAGCATGGCCCGCAGACGCAGGCCGGTGATGGCGGTCGGTAAAATCACGGACTCCACAAATTTACAGTTGAGCATGGTTTCGAGCGTATCCCGGACGGCATAACCGGGCTTGGTGCCCAGCACCGGCGGAATGATGACCGCAGTACCCGGCTTGATATAGTTAGCCAGCTGTTCGCGGCAGGCCTGCTGGCCCTGAATGGTATCCAGCCACCTGGCAATGTCCAGTGTGGTCACATCCCGGCCGGCGGTGAAGCCGGGATCGACAAGCACCTGCTCATAATTTTTTTGGTACCCGGGAATCTTATTGAGCCCTTTGCTAATAAGCTCCGGAAAATAATCTTTGAGCCGGGTAAACCCGACCACCAGCACATGCGTCGCCGTAAGCACGGCGTCCATGTCCATGGTCTGCGGCACCAGACAGCTGGGCTTCAGGGTGCCGATGGCCGTAGGCAGCCACTGCAGCCGGTCCAGCCCCCCGGTATAGGCAAAGCCCTCTTCCCGGCAAATATTCAGGAAAAAGTCCACTGCTGCTTCTACTGTCGGGCTGCCCAGCTTGCTATACGGATGCTCCGGCGGCAAATTGGCCAGGCCGCTGCGAGGCGTCTTTACCGGCGCACTGCCTGTCGCATAACCTAATATATCAATCGTGCCGCCGCCTATGGCTAAGGTGCCGGCGCCGGCGGTCATCAGCGTAACTTTCTTGCCCCGGCCGGCTGCCGTAATGGCTGCCGTCAGACCGGCAAGACCGCCGCCTATTACAATTACATCACTCGTTCTCATGTTTAACCGCTCCATCTATATTTAATGCCGCCCCATAGATGCCTCGCATCAGTTCGGCTTCGCGCAGCTGATTCCCCCATAACACCGGCCGGATACCATTCCAGCGCGCTTCCAGGAAGTCTGCAATCAATCCCGGCGCATCCTTGCCGGTAATCAGTTCGTTGGCTGCCGCCACACCCACGCTGCGGAAACCGCAGAAAGCGCCCTGGCAGGTGCCCATCCCCATGCGGGTTTTACGGCGCACATCCTCCAGGCTGTAACTCGTTTCATCGGCCGCCATGGCTTCCACCTCGGCCAGGGTAACCATTTCACATTCACACAACAGCTGGCGTTTGGCCGGCGCGGCCTCCATCGCTTTAACGACTGCGTGCAGCTTGGGACCCAGGCGGGAAACAGCCTGATTGACGCTGTACGCCGGGAAGAACCGTTTGGCCGCCTGCATATCGGCTGCCGGCGCCTCCTCGAGCAGGGGCTCAACCGCTGTCCGGCATTCGGCCGTAACCCCCAGTTTGGCACATACCTTATCAGCCATCTTTTCGGCCATCAGCCGGTAGGTGGTCAGTTTGCCGCCGACAATGGTCGCCAGCCCTTGCAGGCCGTCTTGTTCGTGGTCAATAATGGTAAAGTTCCGGGACGCCGCCCGCCCGGCCGCGCTGGGATCGGCGCTGTACAGCGGCCGTGTGCCGGCAAAGGTGCGCAGAATACGGTAGTTGTAAAGGTCCTCAAATAATGGCTGGCCGATTTTTAGGAGCTGTGCCACTTCAGCCGTGCGCGGAATGGTGTCGTCCGGCCGGGAGGCGGGGGAGGACGTAGTGCCTAAAATAGTAATCGAGCCGTGGGGCACGAAGATATCGCCGTCAGACGGCGGCCGCAGCCGGTTGACCACCCGGCTGGTAAAGCGGTGATTGAAGGCAATCAGCACCCCTCTGTCCGGCTGAACGTGCACGTCAATTCCGGCTAAGTGCGCAACCTGGCCTACCCAGGAGCCTGCGGCGTTGACAATATAATCGCAGGCAATTGAGCTGGTCTGGCCGGTAAGCGTGTTTCTGACCTTCACTCCCACTACCTGGTTGTTGACATGTTCAATAGCGATTACTTCTGTATATGTTAACGCCTGCCCGCCGAATCGCCGGGCCGACATGACATTCTGCCAAACCAGGCGGAACCCGTCGATAGCGGAATCCGGCACCCGATAGGCGGCAACCAGCCGGCTGGTAAGCTGCGGTTCGAGCCGCACAGCTTCGGCCGGTGTCAGGGGCGTAGTCGGAATACCGACTTTGGCGCAGGCCGCCACCCAGGAGGCTTCAAACTGCTCGTCATCTTCCGGCAACCGCACAAACAGGCCTTCGGTTTCTTCCACGGCATGGCGGGCTATTTTCCGGAGAATCATGTTTTCTTCAATACATTCCTGCGCCGACTCGGCATCCTTTACTGCGTACCGGCCGCCGCTGTGCAAGAGGCCATGGAACCGTGAACTGGTGCCATAGGCCAGGTCCTTTTGCTCAACTAAAATGGTTTTTACACCGCGCATGGACAGGTCCCGGAGAATACCAACCCCGGTGGCCCCGCCGCCGATGACTACTACGGTAGCTTGCATATCATAAACTCCTTCGGGGAGTCCGGCTAACATATCCAACTTAGGACACGTCATCCAAAACTCCAAATTTAAGGTTGAGGAAAACACGGCAGAAATTAACACTTTCTGGCAGATAAAAAAGGATAGAGAAGTCCCTCTGGGCCGCAAACTGGCACAAGAAGGACTTCTCTTCATCTCTAAGTCCGGTATATTAATATTGTCTGCTGGTGATTAGTCTTCCCAATCCATGGAGCGCTTGACCGCCTTCTGCCAGCCTTTATAAAGTTTGGCGCTTTGCTCGCTTGCCATTTGCGGCTCGAAACGATTGTCAAGTTTCCAGTTCTGTACCAGATCTTCTTTATTGGACCACACGCCGACGGCCAGGCCGGCCAGATAGGCAGCGCCCAAAGCCGTTGTTTCGGTAACCTGCGGGCGATCAACCGGCACGCCAAGGATATCGGCCTGGAATTGCATGAGGATGTTGTTGACAACAGCGCCGCCGTCAACTTTAAGCGCCTGCAATTTGATGGCAGAGTCGGCTTCCATGGCGCTCAGCACGTCTTTGGTCTGATAAGCCATGGAATCCAGGGTGGCCCGGACAACATGCGCCTTGGTGGTGCCGCGGGTCAAGCCCAGGATGGCGCCGCGGGCGGTCATGTTCCAATACGGCGCGCCCAGACCGACAAAGGCCGGTACTACATAGACGCCTTCCGAGTCACTGACCTTGCTGGCAATATATTCGGAATCAGGCGCCGCATCAATCAGCTTGAGGCCGTCGCGCAGCCATTGTACCGCCGAACCGGCGACAAAGATACTGCCTTCCAGCGCATATTCGACTTTGCCTTCAATGCCCCAGGCAATGGTGGTCAGCAAACCGTTTTTGGAATCATACACAGTGCTGCCGGTGTTCATCAGCATGAAGCAGCCGGTGCCATAGGTGTTTTTCGCCATACCGGGCTTGAAGCAGGTTTGGCCGAACAAGGCGGCCTGCTGGTCACCGGCCGCGCCGGCGATAGGCACGGCAGCGCCTAAGAACACCGATGGCTCGGTTTTGCCGTATACTTCACTGGACGGGCGGACTTCCGGCAGCATGGCGGCCGGAACGGTCAGCGCGGCCAGGAGTTCTTCATCCCATTTGAGTTCGCGGATATTGTACATTAAGGTCCGGGAAGCGTTGGAATAGTCGGTGACATGCACTTTGCCGCCCGACAGTTTCCAAATCAGCCAGGTATCGATGGTGCCGAAGAGCAGTTCGCCGTTTTCGGCTTTGGCCCGGGCCCCTTCCACATTGTCGAGAATCCATTTGACTTTCGTGCCGGAGAAATAAGCATCGACTACCAGACCGGTCTTTTTGCGGAACGTGTCTTCCAGGCCTTTGGCTTTCAGCTCGTTGCAAATATCCATGGTTTGGCGGGACTGCCAGACAATGGCGTTATATACCGGTTTACCGGTTGCTTTATCCCACACCACAGTTGTTTCCCGCTGGTTGGTAATCCCGATGGCCGCCACGTCACTGGCGCTGATGCCGGCTTTGGCCACAGCTTCGGCGGCAACGCCGATTTGCGAGCTCCAGATTTCCTCGGCGTTGTGCTCTACCCAGCCCGGTTTCGGGAAAATCTGGGTGAACTCTTTTTGAGCGACTGCAACGATATTGGAGTCTGAGTCGAACACGATAGCCCGCGAACTGGTTGTTCCTTGGTCAAGCGCAAGTACATACTTTTTGGTCATGACAGCAACTCCCTTTTTTTTAAATTATAATGGAGAGATTTCCCTGAAATCTCTATTACAGCATGCCAGTTGCTTTCGCAATCACAACCCCCACACCGGCACCAACCATGGGGCCGACAACCGGAATCCAGGCATAAGCCCAGTCAGAACCGCCCTTGCCGGCGATCGGCAGAATGGCATGGGCAATACGGGGGCCGAGATCACGGGCCGGGTTAAGGGCATAACCGGTAGGACCGCCAAGGCTTAAGCCCAGTGCCCACACCAGCATGGCAACCAGGTAAGGGCCAAAGCCAGGGGCAAGATTGCCGACAGGTTTAGCAAAGATAGCAAAAATACCAAGAATCAGCATGGCCGTGGCAATAATCTCGCAGAGCAGGTTGGTAAAGGTATTGCGGATCGCCGGGCCGGTACAAAAGATAGCCAGTTTGGCACCTTTATCTTCGGTAATTTCCCAGTGAGGCAAGAAGGCCAGCCAGACAACGGCCGCACCGACAATACCGCCGGCGATTTCAGCCAGCATAGTCACAACCGCATGGCCGGGTTCATACACTCCCAGGAACATTTTAGCAAAGGTGACGGCCGGGTTAAGGTCGGCCTGGGGTGCACCGGTGGCGATCGCACTAAATACCCCTAGCATAACGGCCATGGCCCAGCCGGTTACTATAACCATCCAGCCGGCGCCTTCGGCTTTGGATTTAGCTAAGAGGCAGTTGGCAACAACACCGCAGCCAAAAATACAAAGAACCATAGTACCAAAAAATTCACCAAACAAATTAGTCATAAATAATTCCTCCTATTATTTTTATCAAGCTTTACTTCCTGACAAAAAAAGCAAGCAACAGGGTACCTGCGGGACATAGCACCTCCTTTTGGACATAAAAATAAAGCCAAAATTAACACCAGAGCAAAAAACCTCTGCTCAGGCGAAAATTCGGACTTTTCTTCATCTCTGTCCCTTTATTCATCTGGTTTATATATATTCTCGTCCGGTTGGCTAATTCCTGCCTATTTTTAAATATTCTAAAAATTATTATTTTCACATATTTATTTTCCTGAGAAAACCATTTACCAAAGCTCGCGCTTACTGGCACTGACGGCGTTCAGGCCGCTCCGTATGGCCTGCTCAACATCCTGCCGGGTGTGCATCAGACCGCCGCCTAAAATAGGCAAGCCTGTCAGCTCGGCTAATTCGGCAATTACACTGGACGGTACAGAGGCCGGCAACAGTTCCAGCGCATCCGGCTTATAGCCTTTCAGCAGGTTGACTCCCGTCTTAATGGCTTCCGAGTCCATCAAAAACAGCCGGTGAATGACCAGCATCCCCGACTCGCGGGCAATTTTACCCAGTTGGGGTTTGGTTGTAATCACAGCCGCCACCCCCATGCGCGCCAAAAAGACAATACCGGCCTTGTCTTTCCCCACTCCGCCCAGTAAGTCCAGATGTACCAGCACACGCTTTTTATGAGCCCGGGCTTGTTCCAGCAGTTCGGGCAGAATATTAATGTCGCCGAACAGCAGGCTAACACTGGGACTGGCCGAATGCTCCAAGGCATATTTGAAATCCTCGTAATTGCGTGGCGCCGGTATGACATTGCCGTTGCATAGTAATTGGATGAAACTCTGCTGATTCATCAGACATGCACCGCCTCCCGAATACTATCTTGTTCCCTATTCGCCGTTGGTCATAAGATACCTTTACTAACTATAGCAAATTCTTGGTATCTTATGTAAAATTATCGTCATAATTTATGCAGTTGATGCATAAAGCAAACGAAAAGAGATCTCTCCCCAGCGTATTTTAGAGATCTCTTATCTTGCCGTTAATGTCTTTTCCGTTTACTCGATGAGGCAATTCCCAATTCTTCCCGGTATTTGGCGATCGTCCGCCGCGAAATCATGATTCCTTTGGCGTTCAATAGGTCACTCAGGGCCTGATCGCTCAGAGGCTGGGTCGCATCTTCCGCTGCGACCAGCTCTTTTATTTCCTGTTTTACCCGGCTCGCGGAAACATCTTCGCCACCGGCGCCTTGCACACCGGAAGTAAAAAACGTATTCATCCCGAACAATCCGTGCGGCGTGGCCACATACTTGTTAGCCGTTGCCCGGCTTACCGTGGATTCATGGACACCAACCTGCTCGGCTACCTTTTTCATGGTCAGCGGTCGTAAGAATTTGATGCCATGGTCGAAAAAGCCCCGCTGCAAATTGATAATGGCTTCGGTTACATTGTACAGCGTTCGCCGGCGCTGCTCAATACTCTTAATAAGCCAAACGGCGGCATTAATGCGGCCCTCTACGTATTTGCGGGCATCGCTGTCGGCTTCCCGCACAACTTCCCGGTAGTACGGATTAATGGACAGCTGCGGCACATGGCTGTCATTGATGTGGATAATATAGCCGCTGTTGGCGCGTTCTACCGTAACGTCGGGAACAATGTAGCCCGGCTGGCCGCCGCCGAAAGCCCGTCCCGGCTTGGGGTCCAAAGTCCGGATAATATCCACGGCCTGCTGGACTTCATGCAGCGAACAATGCTGCTTATCGGCAATCTGTTTGTAGCGGCCGGCCGCCACCTGATCCAGGTGTTCCCGGACGATGGCAACAGCCAGGTCAAAAATCGGTCCGTCGTAGTCCAGTTCCTTGTGTTCCAGTTGAATGAGCAGACACTCCTGCAATTGACGCGCGCCCACCCCGAGCGGATCAAAGGTCTGAATCAGCTGCAGCACCGCGGCCACCGCCTGTTCCTCAACCCCTAACTGGGCTGCGATTTCGGCCGTCGTCATGCATAAATAACCATTGTCGTCAATGCACCCGATCAGATATTTGCCAATGGTCAGGTGCGCGGTATTCAACACGGCAAAATGCAGCTGCATCTCCAGATAATTTTGCAGGGAGACGGTTTCGGCATCGGCGATCTCCCGCCGCTGCACCTCTTCCGTTCCGCCCGCCTGGAGTCCCGCCGTCGTCTGGCCGCCACTGCACAAATACTCGATCCAGCCATCGGCTTCAGGTTGACTGTCACTTTCCATCTTGAGCGGTTCAGCTTCCATCACAGGCTCATCCCCACCGTCACCAGCGTCAGGTTCCAGCACCGGATTTTCCAGCAATTCTTTGTCGACCAGCGCCGCCAAATCGGTGGCCGGCAACTGAAGAATAGCAATCGCCTGACGCAATTGGGGAGTCATGATTAACTTTTGCGTAGTTTCCAGTTTCAGCCCGTAATCCAATTGCATCGCTTCAACCTCCCTCTAAGACTTGCCTGTCCTTCTCTATATTACTATGACAATTTTCTGAAAATATGTCAACAAATATGTCAACAGATTCGCGGCAATTGTTCGCCTGACAACATGTCCACCAAGCGTAACCCGCCGATTGACGTTTTCAGCGCTACCTGTCCGGCCGGTTTTTCGGTCACCGTGCCAATTACGCAGGCCGCAGCCCCAAGGTGGTTTTGCCGCAGAGTTGTCAGCACTTGGTCACTATACTCCTGTTCGACAATCGCAATGACTTTTCCTTCATTGGCAAGGTATAATGGGTCAAATCCCAATATTTCACAGACGGCCTGCACTTCGGGCCGCACCGGCAGGGCCGTCTCTTCCAGGATAATACCCACCCCGGCATCAGCAGCAATTTCATTGAGGGTTGTCGCCAAACCGCCCCGGGTGGGATCACGCAGCATGGTAACGGCCGCCGGCACTGCCGTCAGCAGGTCCCGCACCAGCTTGTTAAGCGGGGCGCAGTCGCTGACAATCCGCTCCGGCAGCGTCAGACCGTGCCGTTCACTCATGACGGCCACAGCATGATCGCCAAGATAGCCGCTGACAATGACCACCTGGCCGGGTTTAACCCGGTTGGCGGCAATAGCCACGCCCGGCAGCAGCCGGCCGATACCGGCCGTATTAATGTAGATGCCGTCGACAGCGCCTTTTTCGACGACCTTGGTATCGCCGGTAACAATGGTTACGCCGGCCGCCTGCGCTGCGGCCTGCATGGAGGCGATAATCTGCTGCAGTTCGGCAGCCGGCAGGCCTTCTTCCAGGATAAAGCCGGCGCTCAGATAGAGCGGCTCGGCGCCACACATCGCCAAGTCATTGACTGTACCGCAAACAGCCAGTTTGCCAATGTCGCCCCCCGGAAAAAAACGCGGTTTGACAACATAACTGTCGGTGGAAAATGCCAGCCGGGCACCGTCCACAGTCAGCTTGGCGCCGTCATGCAGTTCGGCCAGAGCCGGATTGGCAAAAGCCGGCAGAATGAGATTTTTGATCAGATCATGGCTCAGCCGGCCGCCGCTGCCATGTCCTAAGAGGATTTGGTCGTGCGGTTTATGCATAACTCCACCGTCCTTGGCCGTATTTATACCAGGCCGCACAGGCTCCTTCCACCGAGACCATGCAGGCGCCCACCGGTTTTTCCGGCGTGCAGCTTTGGCCAAAAAGCGGACACTCGGCCGGCACAATGCGCCCGCGCAGCACTTCCCCGCAGCGGCAGCCCACCGGCTCCCGGGTGATAACACCGGCCAACGGCAACATGGCCGGCGCGGAAAAACGTTTATAGCGCTCTGTCAATTCGAGCCCTGAGCCCTCGATCACGCCGAACCCCCGCCAGGCGGCGGCAGCCGGCTGATATACCCTGGCCAGCACCGCCATGGCCGCCGGATTTCCTGCCGGTTTGACCACCCGGCTGTACTGGTTGGCCAGTTCAGCTTTGTTCTGGGCGATTTGCTGCACCAGCAGATAGATACCCTGAAGAATATCCAGCGCCTCGAAACCGGTAACAACGGCCGGCAGACGGTACTCCGCCGCGACAAAACGAAAAGGGGCCAGGCCGCTGATAGCCGTGGTGTGCCCCGGCAGCAAAAAGCCGTCCACCTTACTATCCTGCGCCTCGAGGATGGCCCGCAGCGCCGGCGGCACCAGCTTGTGGGCCGACAGGACAAAGAAGTTGTCAAGGCCCTCAAGCTCGGCCTGCAATACGGTGGCTGCCGCCGTGGGGGCCGTGGTTTCAAAGCCCACCGCCAGGAATATAACTTTTTTAGCCGGGTTTTCCCGGGCAATATCCAGGCTCTCTAAGGGCGAATACACAATGCGGATATCCGCTCCCTGCGCCTTCTCGGCCAGCAGCGTGGAGTCCGAACCCGGCACCTTCAGCATATCGCCAAAGGTGGTGATAATGATGTCCGGCCGCGAGCTGTACGCAATGGCGGTATCCAGATACCCGTTGGGCGTCACGCATACCGGACAGCCGGGACCGCTCACCAGTTCCACCGTTGCCGGCAGCAACTGGCGGATACCGTTGCGGAAAATGGCCACCGTATGGGTACCGCATACTTCCATCAGCCGCAGCGGCCGGGTCGCCAGCCTGGCGATGCCGTCAGTCAGCAGCCGGGCGGCCTGTGCCGTTTCTTCAGCGCTCAGCCGCATGCTGCTCGAGCTCCTTAAACAGCTCCAGGGTACGGAGCGCTTCTTCCTCGTCGATGGCCTGGATGGCAAAACCGGCATGCACCAGTACGTAATCGCCGACGGCGGCCGCCGGCAGCAGCATCAGGCTTACCTGACGGGTTACACCGCTGACGTCCACGGTAGCCAGCCAGTCCTTTCGCTCGACAATTTTAGCAGGAACGGCCAAACACATGATTATTTGCTCCTTTCGCCGGCAATAACTGCTTGGCCCAGGGCCAGACCGCCGTCATTCGGCGGCGATTGCCGGGGTAGATATATTGAGAGATTATATTGCCCGAGCATTCCGACAATTTGATTTAATAAGGTAATATTCTGAAATACGCCGCCGCTTAAGGCCACGGAACGGATACCGGTGGCCTGACTGATTTTCATTGTCAGTTCACAGGTGGCCGCCGCCAGGGTAGTATGAAAGTCGGCCGCGAGCTGTCCGCAGCCGGTCCCCTGTCTGAGCGCCTGGCATAAGGCCGCCACCAGCGGTTGATAATCGAATACCCAAAGGGTATTGCATTCCTGAATGGCGTACGGCAGTACCCGGCCAGACTGGCCCCGGGCGACCAGTTCCAGTTCAATGGCAGCCTGCCCCTCATAATTGATCTGCTGCCTGATCCCCAGCAAAGCGGCCACCGCATCGAACAGCCGGCCGGCGCCCGAGGTCAGGGGCGTATTAATGCCTTTGTCCGCCGCAGCCAGCGCCAACTCCCAGCCGGCCGGCAACTGGCGCGTCACCGGGATATCCAGATTAACAAAGTCCGGGCCGTACAGGCTTTTAAGCAGCCAGGCGGCCAGCCGCCACGGCTCCCGGATGGCCTTGGCGCCGCCCGGCAGCGGCATATAGGCCAGATGCCCCAGCCGCCGGTAGTCGCTTAGGTCGGCTACCAGAAATTCACCGCCCCACAATGTACCGTCCGGACCATAGCCGGTGCCGTCAAACGCCAGGCCGATAACCGGTTCGGTCAGGTGGTGCTCGGCCATGACGGCTGCAATGTGGGCATGATGATGCTGGACAGGCACAGCCGGGAGCGCCAGCGATAACGCATACTTGGTAGACAGATACTCCGGGTGCAGGTCATAAGCGACGGTTGCGGGCGTTACGCTCAGCAAGGTCTTAAAGTGCTCAATGGCGGCGATGTAGGCCTGATAAGTCGGCAGGTTTTCCAGATCGCCGGTATGGCTGCTCAGGAAAGCCTGGCGGCCGCGGGTCAGACAAAAAGTATTCTTGAGTTCGCCGCCTACCGCCAGCACCGGCGGCAGTTCACCGGCCAGGGTAATGGGCGCCGGCACATAGCCCCGGCTGCGCCGGATAAAATAGGGCTGATCCCGGACCACCCGGACTACCGAATCATCAGCCCGGCAATGAATGGGCCGGTTGTGCACCAGAAAATAGTCGGCAATGGCCGCAAGCCGCCGGATGGCGTCCTCATCCTGATAGGCGATCGGCTCATCGGCCATATTGCCGCTGGTCATTACCCAGATATCACCTGCTGCCAGCAGCAGGTGATGCAGCGGCGTATAGGGCAGCATTACGCCCACCTGGGCGTTGCCGGGGGCAATACTGTCAGCCAGCGCATACGCCGGGCTCTTGGCCACCAGGACAATGGGACCGGCGGTACTTGTCAGCAGTTCCTGCTCCCGGTCTGTTAGCCGGCAATGGGCGGTGATGGCGGCCAGGCTGCCAGCCATTACCGCGAATGGTTTATCCTCCCGGACCTTGCGCGCTCTGAGCCGGGCCACCGCGGCCTCGTCTTTGGCATTCGCGG
>JAEZQV010000225.1 GCA_023441125.1 Bacillota bacterium | reverse complement strand
TCAGTGTAGCCTATATGGACCCCGGTAACTTTGGCACCAATATAACCGGCGGGTCGCAATTTGGTTATAACCTGATCTGGGTAATTCTATGGAGCAATTTAATGGCCATTTTCATTCAAATCCTGTCGGCAAAACTCGGCATTGCCACCGGTGTTCACTTACCGGACCACTGCGGCAAGGTTTTTTCACGGCCTGTTAACTGGGGCTTGTGGTCAATAGCCACCGTGGCCGCGATGGCTACAGACCTGGCGGAGTTTCTGGGGGGCGTCCTTGGCTTTCATCTCCTGTTTGGCATACCGTTATTTTGGTCGGCATTACTCACCGGTGTAATTACTTATGGGATTTGTCATATGCAAAAGTATGGACAGCAGCTTGTGGAACGAATTATTACCGTGATGGTAGCGGTTATCAGTCTGGCGTACATTTGGGAATTGTTTATCGCCAAACCGGACTGGAGCCAAGTCGTCTATCACACGGCCGTGCCTATGCTGACGCAGGACAGCGTACTAGTGGCTGTTGGTATGCTGGGAGCTACCGTAATGCCTCATGTCATTTACCTGCACTCGCATTTAGTACAGACCAGACGGATCGAATGTGTGGACGATTGTACCCATCACCTTAAAATGGCCAAGATTGATGTATTTTTGGCCATGAATATGGCCTTTATCGTGAATGCGGCGATGGTCATCGTTTCGGCTGCCGTGTTTAACGGCAACGGCCTGAACGTGGATCGCATCGAGGCTGCCTATATGACTTTACAGCCTTTAATGGGGAATCTGGCAGCCGGTGCGTTTGGTTTGGCTTTATTGGCTGCCGGTTTATCCTCGGCCACTGTGGGTACAATGGCCGGAGAGGTGATTCTGGGGGGATTTGTAGGCTTTGACATACCTGCCAGTATCCGGCGTTTAATCACTATGATTCCGGGGTTAGCCATTCTGATGGCCGGCATCAATCCGTTAGCAGCTTTGGTATACAGCCAGGTATCCCTTAGTTTCGCTTTGCCGGCAGCCATCATTCCCTTAATGATTGTGACGAGCAAAGCAAATATTATGGGGAAATTCAAAAACAGCCTGATTACCAACCTCGTGGGCTGGGTTATTGTCAGCATGATTGTAGCCCTGAACCTGGTTTTGTTGTATCTTACATTTACCGGCCTGTCGTAAGCGTAAGGTTTTGCAAACAGACCGGCGGTGACAGGCTGGCTGCAGCCGGATAATCTACAGCGGCGAAAATCAGAAAGACCTTTATTTCCAGCCATAAACCGGAAATAAAGGTCTCGCTATAGCAGTCAAAACTACCAGTAGAACCGGGCTTTTGCCAGTATGTCGATTCTACTCACGGAAGGGTTTCCGTTAGCTACTCCCCTTTATGGGAAATATTGTTTTTGGTATATCCTATGCTGGTAACCGGCGGCGTGACACACTTGCCGTTACATTTTCCGAAATATTTATGGCGAGGCCACGCCTCTGTCCGGACAAGCTTTTTTCGCTACAACGCATTTTATGCGAGTCTACTGCTTGATCTGCAGCTGCTGCCAGGCAGTTTGCTGAATGGTCGCACCAAACCGGTCCCGCGTAACGATTTGTATGAGCAGGTAATCAGGCAACGTCTGGCCGTTAGCCGGCAGTTTAATAATTGCATCATCTTGAAAGCGCACTAGATCGGCAGCGGCTGCACCGGCAGACGTACTGCTGAAACGCAGGGATTTTTTTTCCCGCATAAACGTTGTTTCGCTTTGACGGAAGCTGATGATGTGCACCTGGTATTGGTGGTGATGCGTGGCGAAGTTCGGGATATGCAGCCGCAGCCACAGTGCATTGTCTGTAAGCGTACAGGCCAGGGAAGCTACGTTGGCCTGGTGTTCTATAGCCCCCAGGGCACTAACACCCAATGGATAGATGAATACCGGGTCGATACTTTTCCAGGCGTCAAGTTCCGCTACATCTGCATTTACAGACTGCGCGTGGATAACAGGAATAACAACTTCCTCAAACAGTTCATTTCTGCGGATAAAGCTGTGCAAGAGGCCGGACATCACCGGAACCCGCAGTTGGCTGGCATATTCATTCAGCGCCAGTTCTTTCACTGCTTCTTGTTCTCCTGCCAAAGCATACACCTGCCAACGGTTAGTGGCGGTATGATACAGCGGCCGGGGCGGCAGCAGCACACTTTCGGGCCGGTAGCCGTGGGGCAGCGGAAAGTCGCCGCGGTGGACAAGATACGTATATATTTTTGGCCTTGGCAAGGCTTCATTGTAAAAAACTTTGCTTACCGCAGCAGCTACGAAAGACCAGGTGGCGGCATGATCGGGATGTTCATCGGACGGGTGCGGCGATAAAATCACGGTGGGTTTAAACTCAGCTAAAATGGCTGCCAAATCGTTCACTACCGCTTCCCCGGCATACGGCGCATTGAGCCGGAAGCTATTACTATAGGGAGAATGATCCCGGCCGGTATAATGGGATTGGTACGGCTGGGCGCTGTCCCAATGATCTGTCCACAGGGCCTTCAGCCCGCGATCCGGATAACCGAGAAATAGTACCCGGCTGTCTGCCACCCCTAACCGCTGCAAGGCCCGGAGCAATTCTTGCTGGCGCGCATAGCCGGATTTGATATAGTCTTCACTGGTAAGAAAAAAACGGCGATATTGCTCCTCCACAGCAACAGTAAAACCGTCGCCATTGGTCATGGACACAACCATGACCTGGCCGCCGCCGCCTGTCACCGCCTGGATGACGCCTGCACAGCCTAATGTCTCGTCGTCGCAGTGGGGGGCGATGACCAGTAAGCGGGTCTGCTGCGGCATAATAGCAAAAGAAGGCAAAGGTTCGCCTGCCTCCGGTTTCTCCTGATAATAGAAATAAAAACTATATATCGCATATGCGCCCAAACTCAAACAGCCGATGACTGCGGCGAGCAGCGCCAGCAGTCTGTACAGGTAGCGTAATCGCATCATAACCCCCTCAGAAAGATTGATAATTTTATTCCTGCCTGCATATATTTAGCCAACATACAAATGCACTGGCAGTTTATAGAGAGCAGGAAACATCTCCTGGTAATATTATTATTTGCTTTTGAACTATTATGTTCTTATTTATAAAATATGCGGCAGCAGACTTACAGTGTGAGCATAGCGCATTGTATCCTGATTCACTTGAGCAGTCACCTGTTGCTTGGGGCCGGTAATTGTGCATGGCTGTATGTGCACAAAATATTGGTGAGGTGGATGGCATGAAGGTTTTCTGCGTGGACAGACGTCACTGTATTCTTTTCTTGCTGCCTGTCATTTTTTTATTAAGCAGTTTCTACGCGCATAATGCTGCCTATAACCTGGCGAACAAAGTCATCGTTATCGACGCGGGACACGGCGGGATTGATCCCGGGGCAAACCGGCCGAACATAATGGAAAAAGATATCAACCTGGCGGTAGCCTTACAGCTCAAGGAACGGTTGAATCAATACGGCGCCCGGGTTGTATTGTCCCGGCAGACCGATGTCGAACTGAGTACGGAATGTGATAACGAAAAAGTCCGGGGGCGCTACCACCGTGATCTGGCAGCCCGCGTGGAAATGGCGGAAGAGTCTGATGCGGATCTATTTATCAGCATCCATGCCAATGCTGTCACCAATGCGAGACAGCACGGCGCGGAAGTCTTTTATAATAAAAAATCAGATGGCAGTAAGGCGTTGGCGGATGCCATCCAAGGCGAACTCTGTAAAGTTACCCAGGCGAGCCGCGCTGCTAAAACTGCGGATTACTTTGTGCTGCGCCGCAATAAAATTCCCGCAGTCCTGATCGAGGTCGGATTTATCACCAATATGGCAGAGCGCACGTTGTTGCAGACCCCGGAATATCAGCTTAAGCTTGCTGAGGCCATAGCGAAAGGGGTACACAGCTTTTACCAGCAAATTTAGCACAACCAATTTGCGCGTATTCCTTTTTTTTGCAGCCAAAAGCAGGCCGCCCAGCTTAGCCGGAAGGCTAAAGGGGCGGCCTGAAAGAGGTTTATTCCGGGTTGTGCAGTTCAGCCCGCAGCCAGTAGAGCGGACGCTGCTTGACCTCCTCGAATATCCGGCCGACATACTCGCCGATAATGCCTAAGCCAATAAGCTGCAGGCCGCCAAACATGGAAATACTGGCCGCAGTGGTAGCCCAGCCCGGAATTGCATCGGTGGTAAAAAGCTTAATATAGAGTACATGCAGGAGAATCATAAAGCTAAAGAAGCCAAATAACAAGCCTAAATAAAACGCAATCCGCAGCGGCAGTTTAGAATACGAGGTGATACCGTCTACGGCAAACAGCAGCATCTTCTTCAAGGAAAATTTGGATACACCCGCATACCGTTTTGGCGCCACAAACTCCAACTGAGTTTGCCGGTAGCCAATGGCACTGACAATCCCTCTTATAAAGCGAGCCTTATCTTTAAACTGGCGGAAAATTACCACTACCTTTTGGTCCAGCAGGCGGAAATCAGAACCGCCTTCCGTAACATGGACATCGGCCATGGCATTCATGACCTTGTAGAACATGCCGGAAGTCGCCTTCTTAAACCAGGATACGCCTTCCGTGTTTACGCGAATGGTTTGCACGATATCATAGCCTTGCTCCCACTGCAGTATTAGCTGGGGAAGCAGTTCCGGCGGATGCTGCATATCGCCGTCCATAGTAATGACCGCAGCGCCTTCGGCATAGTCCAGACCGCAGGTTAACGCAATCTGATGACCGAAATTCCGGGCAAGCAGCAGGGCGCGTACTCTGGTATCAAGTTTCGTTATTCTGTCCAGAATTTTAACAGAATCATCACTGGAGCCATCATCTACAAATATAATTTCAAATTGATAGGGCAGCGGCGCCATATACTTGCATACTTCCTGATAAAATACTTCTATATTATCCTGTTCATTATAAACAGGCACAACAATTGAAATGCGTTTCATAGTACATTCCTTTCTATTTATGACTCAAATTATGACTCAAAGAGTATTGTGGCGCATCACCGTAAAAGTAGCGCATTAGACAGCCATCAATATCTGAGTATATAACACATCTCTGAAAAAAAACTGAAAAAGAGAAAGGTATTGAAAAAACCGGTTACATGGACGTGTTCCATTGTAACCGGCTCATGCTCTGCTCTCTGAAATTCAGCACTTCAGGATATACCTGTTTAGTTTGTCAATTTGTGCCTGCAGGTGCTGGCATTGTTCCTGTAGCTGCTTTAGCGCCGCAGCCACATTTTCATCAGCCGTTTTCTCCTCCTTCGCTTTTGCCGCCTCCTCTTGCGCCTGAATCACATCATTGAGCAAGGTGCGCTGTGAAGCGATAACAAATAGCACCTGGGCCCATTCAAACAGCCCATTGGCCAATACGTTGAGCTCATCAATCGTCAGAGTCTCCGCAACAGCAAGTCCCAGTATAAAAAAATATATTGTAATCTCTTCCGGCGTAAGCGCCAAGAAAACAGACTCATCGGCAACGAGTTTAAATTGCTCCAATCCCGACACCTCATCGTTGAGAAACTATACAAGTTATACAATATTCGTATGGCTGTGACGGTAAGAAAAGACCAAAGGATTCATTTATTTGCCGCAAAAATTCCGGGAAAAATTATTGACCTGGAGTTAGCTCCAGGTAGTATAATAGCGGATAGCAGGAGGTTAAGGCTATGACGATTAAAGAAGTAAGCGAAAAATATGCTATTCCCCAGGACACACTCCGCTATTATGAACGCGTCGGGCTGCTCCCCCGCGTGAATCGCAATCAAAGCGGCATCAGGGATTACACGGCAGAAGACTGCAACTGGGTCGAGTTTATTAAATGTATGCGAGGCGCAGGTCTGCCGATAGAAGCTCTGATTGAGTATGTTGGCCTGTTTCAGCAGGGGGACGGGACCCGTGAGACCAGAAAGGAACTTCTTATTGAGCAGCGTAAACAGCTTCTGGCCAGAATGGAAGACATGCAAACAACGCTGGAACGCCTGGATTACAAAATTGCCAGCTACGAGCAGGCTGTAGTGAAAGCGGAAAAGAAATTAAGAAGACCGGAGTCTTAGTTTTGTGGGAGAAAGCCGGCAATATGTACTGGCGAGGCGCAACCAGGAATAAATCCCGTAAATGAGAAAACAGGCTCATATTCGAGCCTGTTTTCTTATTTACGTTCGTTTACAGGACGACTAATTCATAGTCGCGGCTGCCCATGCCGATTTCTTCCCCGTAACGCAGCTGGACAGTACTGTCCACATGGGGGCGCAAACCCTGAAACTTATCGTCGCCGGCGGCGAAATTACAGCCCAGCTGAGAGGCGGCAAAGCCCAGCTGTTTGTTTACCAGATCATAACTGGCCTGATCAATGGCGACAGGGTCTGTGGACGCCAGGAAGCCGATATCAGGCACAATCGGCGCATCGCTCCAGGGGACACAGTCGCAGTCCGGCGTGATATTGAGCAGAAAGTTCATATAGCCAATCCGGTTTTTGTGAGCCTTGGCAAAACCATAGCCATATTCAGTCATTCTTTCCAGCAGATCGGTTATGTCTGTTGCCCAGTCAATGCCGGTGGCCTTTACCGGACAAACCGTCAGGCACTCCCCGCAGCCGATACACAGAGCCGGGTTGACATTCGCCTTTTTCTCCGTCACGGTGATGGCCTGTTCCGGGCAAACGGCGCTGCACTTCTCACAGCCGACACAGGTAGCCTGATCCACGATAATCTTGTTGGCATGCTGCTCTTTTTTGCCGATTGCCGGCGCTCCGCCCATGGCCAAATTTTTTATGGTTCCGCCGAAGCCGGCCATTTCATGCCCCTTAAAGTGGGATAATACAATTACGCTGTCGGCGCTGACCATGTCTTTAGCCAGTTTTACCTTGGCAAAGTGCTTCTTGTCAATCGCTACTTCGGCAATATTTTCACTGCGCAGGCCGTCGGCAATGATAACCGGCGCCCCGGTAACCGTATAATCATAACCGTGTTCCAGCGCGGTCAGCAAATGATCCACGGCATTATGCCGGCTGCCGGAATAGAGCGTATTGGTATCGGTCAGAAACGCTTTCGCTCCCTGGGCCTTGACTTTATCCACCACCTGACGCACAAACACAGGACTGATAAAACCGTCGCTGCCGCGCTCGCCAAAGGTCAGTTTAATCGCAGTGAGGTCGTCCGGCTGAATCAGCTCATTAAAGCCGGCCCGGTCAAATAAGTTGCGGATCTTGCTGATTTTATTGCTCTTATCTGTTCTCGCCCGTAAGTTTACAAAATACACTTTGCTGGACATATTTTCTTTCCCCTTTCTCATACCAGGCTGAATGTTTCACACTGTTTATGCTACAACCTGGAGTTCGCTCCAAGTCAAGAGGGATTGGCAATTTTTTTTGTAAAATTTTCTTATAGCCTGCATTTTCACCTGCATTTTCAAAAAAAACTTGACTTAGAGCTTACTTCAGGTGATACACTTTATAACATGAGGGCAAAAGGGATAAATATGAATAAACAACAGGAATTGGAGAGCATAACGATGAAAGTGTTATATTATGATTGTTTCTGCGGCATCAGTGGCGATATGAATCTGGCGGCCTTGCTGGATTTAGGTGTGGAGGAAGCCTACTTACGGCAGGAGTTGTCCAAGCTTATGCTGGATGCCGAATATGACCTGCAGATAACAAAAACGAATAAAAACGGCATAAGCGGCACCCGGGTGGATGTAGCCTTAAAAAATGCAATGCATGATCATACCCATAATCTTGACCAGGATGCTCATCATCAGGACTGCGACCATGACCATGGCCATCATCACCACCGGCATGAAGACCGGCCCCATACGGCAGCCGGCCATGGGCATACGCATCATGAGCACCGGAACTTAAAGGATATCGAAAATATAATCAGTGCCAGCTGTCTGAGCGACAGGGTCAAAGAGATCAGCCTGGCTATGTTTATGAAGGTTGCCGCAGCGGAAGCCAAGGTTCACGGCAAACCGCTGTATGAAGTGCATTTCCATGAAGTCGGGGCCATTGACTCGATTGTTGACATTGTCGGGGCGGCTGTGTGTTTGGATTACTTACAAGTGGACAAAATTATGGCCTCCACGGTGCAACTGGGCGGCGGGTTTGTGAAATGCGCGCACGGCATCATCCCCATCCCGGCACCGGCCACGGTGGAAATTCTCCGGGATATCCCCGTGAAATCAGGCCTTGTTCCTTTTGAGACGACGACACCTACCGGCGCCGCGATCCTGGCGGCCAATGCGGGTACATTTACCGACACTATGG
>JAEZQV010000207.1 GCA_023441125.1 Bacillota bacterium | reverse complement strand
CGGTGTACTGCTTGACCTGCCGGTATTTTTTGACATGGAGGATGCCGACGGCTACAAGTTGCGCAACGGTTTTTCCTTTGATCCGGCCGAAATAACAGCTATATGCAAAGCGTTTATCGACAATATCGGCCTGGACTGCGGCGTCTACGCCTCCCATTCCTGGCTTACCGGGTATATTGACTGGCGCAGAATCGGCTGTGCGGTGTGGAATGCGCAATGGGGCGGGCAAGATGATATTAAGGGATACCTGTGGCAGTATACCGACTGCTTGGAGATTGACGGCCAAAAGTTTGATGGCAATATCAAGTATGAGTAGGCAGCGGGCGGCAGCGGTTTTGCTGCCGCTGGATTATTTTCACTTTTCAACGACGCTATTTCCTAATATATACATAGTAAAGCAGGATAATGAGTGATACATGCAGAAAGGAAAATAATGGAATGCAGATAGCTAGCCGGATCAGGACTAAAAATGGAGGTTATATGAAAAATAATGTGTTAAAGGTATTTACCGGGTTACTACTCATGGCCTTTGTGTTTATAGGTAATACCACAATTGTGGATGCGGCGCAGATTACCAAAACGTTAACGGACAATACCAGAATAACGCCGGCCGGAGTTATTGTGACCAGTTGGGGCGCCATACCGAAGTTCAAGAAAGGGACGGTTGTCACCCTGAATGAGTTTGGCGAGGTCTTGGAAGGTGTACTGGCGGAGAATATCGGTTTGCCCTATGAAAGCGGTGGGTCACAGGATTCCGTCAAGCCGGCAAGCTATACGCCTATGCCGTTTTACGTTATCCCTGCGGTTCCCGCCAATGTTGAACCGCCCAAGCGGATTCTCCCGTTTAAGGGCGGTACAACCGTTACCTTTAATGAGAATGGAGAAGTGATTAAAGGCACAATAAGCACATCAGGTGAAGATATTACCTTAAATTCGGCAAACCATATAGGGATAGCAAGCGGCGAAATAAGTTTTCATAGAAACGGGATGCCGGCAACCTGTACATTAGCCAGTGATTCCTACCTGCGGCCTGTCGGCTGGCGGCAGGTTTTAACTTATAACTTTACGGAAAATGCAGCCTGTGCGGGGTTTGTTGAATTTAAGGGCGGGCAGCCGGTGGAACTGAACGAGAGAGGCGAAGTAGTCAAGGGCACACTAAACAAGGATACCAAACTGCTGTCACCCCTGTCTATTCTGTCGCCGGACAGTGACGGCATTAAGGTGTATGAAGCCGGTACTACGGTGGAATTTAACGAAAAAGGCGTTGTTATGAAAGCTGCAAAGGTAACAACGCCGGCAAACTAGAGTGAGAAAAGAGGCCATAGCTCCGGCGGCGAGAGCAATGGCCTCCACGGTCGAATTTAGTTGGAATGAACATTAGGATCGCGGCGGTTGCGCAATTGATCCTGGATGGCGCCGCTGGTCGGCGGATTGTCGTAATAGACAACCGGTTGGTTTGCTGCATTTTCATTAAAAATTTCTTGCTGTTTTGCGCCAATATCTCCTTCAGGCATTCTTAAGACCTCCTCGCTTATTTGGCAGATATTATTTAACCGGTAATTGCGGTTTGGTTTGGGTATTGGTTTCCTTAGCGCTTTCGCGATTCGAATTATACTTGGGATCACCGAGGGTGACTTTCTTTGAGTTTTCCTTAATAGCTTGTTTGTAGAGCGAGATAAAGATCACCTCCTTGATATAGCAATTCGGTTATTTTTGCGACATGGCTAAATCCCGGCGGTCAATGGCTTGCGGCGGTTCTTCCAGCCATTTATTTTCGATCAGCAAGTTGGCGCCGGCTTTTGCGTAGAGGCCTACTTCCGCCATGAGACGGGCATAATCAATGGTCAAGTCTAACCTTTGGCTTGTCGACATGGACAGGCCGTAATTGCCCAGCCCTGCCGATATCAGGACCGTGGTATGGAAGAGGATTAGCTTGTCTGAAAACGGGGAGTCGGTGGAAGTAGTGATCAGTGTATTCATCAGTGCGGGGGCCGGCAGGTCATTTTCAGTTAAAGTATTGGTAAACATGGCTGCATGTTTGCCGGCGATTTCTCTGCCCCGCAACAGATAATTTCGCACGGGTTCCGCTTTGGCAATTTGCGCACAGGCGGTCATCAAGGTTTCACCCATAATATTATTTTGTAAATTTGCATAAAGATTGCTTATTTCTATCGTATTCAAATATCTTTGTTTTCCCCAGATACTGCCAAAATAGCTGGTGTCTGTAGTGAATTCAACTTCTTTGGCCGGTGGGATATAAGGCGACCTGAGAAAAATTCCTTTCATTAACATAAGGTCGGTAACCTTTTTATCAATTTCCATAGATGCGATGATACAGCTTTGGTAGAAGCTCCTGGTATCGGCTCGGGCAGACAGGGATAAGGAAAAAGTGTACGCGGCTAAACCCAGGCGGGACATATGCTTTAGATAATGTAAATAGAACGGGTCTAAAAATAATCTGCCGGCTTTGAGGTTTAGGTCGTCAGCGGTATAGCCTACGGGGATGAGATACCCGGAGCTTACCAGAATAGAGCTGATCTGGTTTATATTGTTCTGGGAAGTACGCAATGCAAGCTGGACTACTGCTTTGATATCCTCATCAGCCACATTTTGTAAAAAATGGGATAGCATGCAGGTGGCCAGACTGTCGTTCTGATATTGTGTCCATAGGCTTCCAAGCTCGGTTGCAGTTAAATGAACGTGTTGATGCGTAGTCAAATTTATATCTCCTTTATTGACGCTTCGTTCGTTACCTGTATTATTTTCGTATCTTGCTTTGCGTATACTGACAATTTTGCGGTAAGTTCGCTGCGGCTGCGGTATTTTTTATCATCAATAGGATCTCCATACCTGCTGGCAAGTGGCTACCTGGCTTGCAATGCTTCTGCGCCAGTGCTGCAAAACAATACCCCTGTCCCTTTGTTTTATTGGCAGATTTGCGTTTCTTCTTGCTTTAAATGTAGTTGCTTTGGCTGCCGGGCCATTTATTGAAAATAGGACAATGGTACTGCGAAATTAGGACTTTTTTCCTAAAATGTGCTATAGTTTAAATGTAAGCATTATTTCGGAGGTAAATATATCTTATGCGAATTACTCTGGTTGACGATTTAATGAATAGGCAAAAAGTTGCCGGCAGTTTGGAAACGTTGCAGGCTGAGGCGGCAAATGGGATAAATTTTGCTAAATGTATTGACTGCCCGGGGCTGTGTTGCAAATGTATCAGGCATTTGTTCGGTATATCCACTGGCAGCTTTGAAAATAGCAGCTGCCGGTTAGTGTATGTGCTAAGTGGCAGAATACGGCTCATATTCCCTTATGCCAATCTGGAAAAAGAGCTTGATGCCAATAGCGTAATGCTGATACCTCATGAGACGAAAGTCGTGATTGAGAACGAAGAAGGCCTGCTAGCGAATTTTGTAATGAAGTATCTGGACGCGGTGAAGGCGAAGCTCGCGGAGAATACGGACCCCTGGCAGTGTTCCATGGGGAGAATGATATCGACCTGATGGCAGGATTTATACTGGGTATGGAGTGATGGATATGTTTTTGGCACGGGAACTGGCTAAACAACAGTTGCCCAAACGGCGGCGCAGTCCCTGGCTGGTGCGGGGCGGCATACTGATTGTAATCGTACTGGCTTATGCGTTTATTACGCTGCTTCCCCAGTAATTTTTAGCTGCGTTTTTAGTGGTCCGCTTAAAAATAGGCCTAGCTCGGCGTATTCGTCGGCAGCAGGCGCTTCTTAGACTTTGCGGGCAAAGAACGGTAGCCATGTTTTGCATGATCTCGACCGGCAGGGTAATGCTAGAAACATCCCGGACCGGGTGGACGTTTAAACCATAAGGCGTTGTTAAGCATGTTAGGTCCTTTGCTGTAATAAAATCCCTCTGGACAAGATAAAACTCCTGCTATATAATATAAAACGTTGCCGCTGAATTTTGTTGGCCGGCACGTTGACAAGCTGTATAGTTCCAGCTATAATAAGACGGTAGCTGCTGAAAAGCGGCTGACATAGTTCCAGTTTTTGCTGGTTGCAATGTTTAGATAAATAAGATATAATGATATCCTGTTGAGAGCACCTGGAGAGATGTCCGAGTGGTTGA
>JAEZQV010000194.1 GCA_023441125.1 Bacillota bacterium | reverse complement strand
CCTCATAATTGATGATACCGCGCTGGTATAAGCCGGCGGCCGGATATCCCAGCTGGCGGCCGCACCGTACTTGCCTTATCTGGCGAACCAGGATGGTGCCGCCTGGGAAACTTACTATCAGGCGCAGGCTATTGCCGCCCGCAGAAATATCGGACTTGCCCGGCACGCTATCCCGAAAAAATACGGGGACTGGTTAGCCGGCGGCAAACTACTTGAAAGTGAGGCTTCCTATTAGACAATGCGCACCCAATTGCCCCAAGCTTACTTTAGCCGCCTGCTCCGGGCGGTTATTGAATTCGACATGCTCCAAGCCGGCGACAAAATCCTGGTCGGCTTGTCCGGCGGCAAGGACAGTCTGTTTCTCACCTACGCGCTGGCCGTTCTGAAAGATATTTCGCCGGTTAAGTTTGAACTGGGCGCCTTTACGCTTGATCCGTTATTTACCAATAACTTTGATCCGGCACCGCTGATCGATTTTTGCGCAAGGCTGGGCATTCCTTTCGGCACCGAACAAGCCAATATTGCCGGCATCATCGACAGCAAACAGGGCAAGGACCCTTGTTTTACCTGTGCATTTTTCCGCCGCGGCGCAGTCAACAGCTATGCGCAAACACACGGCTATAATAAAGTCGCTTTGGCGCATCATCACGACGATGCCGTTGAGACCTTTTATATGGGGCTGCTGTACGCCGGCCACCTGAAAACCTTCTCGCCGGTAACCTACTTAAGCCGGACCAATCTTACCGTGATTCGCCCGCTGATTTATTTCCGGGAAAAAGAAATCCGCGCTGCCGTCGGCTTGCACGGCTTAATCCCCATTGCCAGCCCCTGCCCCCTGAACGGCAAAACCAAACGGCAGGAGATTAAGGAACGGATTGCCGACCTGGAAAAAGCCGATCCAGCCTTTTACTCGCACCTGGCAGCAGCCATGCGCTGCCAGAATTCGACCGAGCTCTGGCCGGCAGAACCCGGCCGGCAGCAGTTAAAAGGCAAACATGATGCTTTCTGGCGGTCACATTAGGCGTTTGCCATCTCCCGGCGCATATTGTAGTGAAAAAAGGAAATCCATGGATGGTCATAGAATATCTTCTCAATAAAAGAATGAAGATTGCGAGGGATTTTCTATGTCAGTAAAGAGTAAGCTTGGTATGGTATTATGTATGCTTATATTGCTCACCGGCAGCATTGCTCCTTGTGCGGCCCAGGCTAAAAACAGTGACCTGACCCGGGTATCGGTAACTATTAAAGTGGACAACCCGGATTATTTCTGGCAATATCCTTTCCTGGGCAAACAGTTGGACCAGATTACCATTGCCAGTTTTGGCAAGACCTTTACCATCCCGTCTGCAACCGATATGCAGAGAATTGATATCGATGTCCCGCCCGACTATTATCTGCGGCTGAACATCCAGTTACAAAACAACGGTACAACCCTGCAGAATATTGCCTATATCACCAAACACCGGCTTCGCTCGGGCGATACCAATTTCACGCTGGTGCTGAAAGCACCGGAACCGCAGTCCATTGCCATCGCCTCCGACGACTTTGAAGTAACCCGTCCCTGATAAGTAGCAGGAAGACACCCTGCCAGTGCAAGGTGTCTTCCGGTGTAGATGCTTGTATCATTTTACCAGTTGATCGACGTAAACCAGCCGGATACCGGCGGCTTCAATCTCCGGGATCATTTCCCGCACCGCTACAACCGTATTCGGCCGGGAGTGCCCGATTACAATTACGGAACCATAGCGTTCCGCCAGATCAATTGCCTTGCGCAATTGATTTTTTATTTGCCCAATGTCCGAACTGTTATCGATAAACAGCTCATTTTCCCCGGTCCTGATCCCCATTTGCCGGGAAACGTCGGCCGCCACGGACTGACTGCTGGTCCGGCTGTCAATAAAAAAGAGATTTTGCGATTTGATAACACCCAGCACGGTTTTCATAACCCGCCTATCGGCGGTTGCTTTTGATCCCTGATGGTTGTTGACCCCTTTGACACCAGGTATGGAGGCAATGGCTTTACTCACTGTCTGGCGAATTTCCTCATCACTCATGCCGGTAGTAATGACAGTCGGCTCAACCCCTTCACTGGCCGACATTGGCTCCATCGGCAGATGCAGCATCACCAGATGCCCGGCGCCTAACGCTCTGGACGCCGCTTCCGTACTGTAGGTGCGGTAGGGCAATACCGAAAAAGTAATCGGCCGGCCCATATCGGCATAACCGGCAATAGGTTCCCGGTTATAGCCAAAATCATCGACGACAATGGCCATTTCCCCGCGGCTGCCCGCCGCTTTCGGCTTTGGCTTCTCGACCGTTTTCCCTTTAGCGGCGACATACAAGCGGTCAGTTACCATGGTAAGCGGTTCACCGCCCAGCTTCTCCTGTAAGCCGAAATCCAAGCGGATCACAGGCTGACCGGAGTAGGTGTCAGGTTCATTCCCCAGCAGCTTGATATCTGCCTGGACCAGCAGTTTCTCCAGGTTTTCAGGCGACATAACATCAGGCAGTTCAATAAACATCTGCCGGTTATGCCAGCGGATCAGACCTTCCACTCCCTGCCGCGGCACTTCCCGCTTGCTTTCTTTTACGTCTTTTGCCGCTAGCTTGGCATTGGCTAAGACAGCATCCACGGCAGTATGAATCTTGCGCGCTGAGTCCGAATAATCCATCACTGCACCGGCGCCGGTTTTTTCCAGATTATAGCCGGGAGTTGGAACCGGCTTGGGTTGCTCGGGGGTTTTTCCCGTTTGATAATAGATGATAGCAGCCAAAACCACCCCCAGCAAAAGCCACCATTTAATGGTTCCATTTTTCTTAGCCATTTGTTTTTCTCCTTGAACGATTTAGCAGTAATCCAGCAGCATTGTCAACTCAATTATATAGTTACCTAACACTCATTGTCTACTTTTATTGTGGCGAATATCCGTCATAATCTTAACATAAAGTTAACCATATCTTAAGAATTTACAGGAGGAAAATGGCTGAAAAAAACTAACACTTTATTACAGACAGGTAAAAATAGCTAAGACAAAAACCCTCTAAAGGAGTACAGTGTGAACACTTTCAAAAAAATCGCCGTAAAATTAAACGAACTACGCTGCAACAGCAAAGCTCTGCACTTCCCCGGCAAACTGCACGGTAAACTGTCCGGCAGAGTGCCTGCTCCCCGCTTCAAACTCAGCCTGAAATCCTTTAACATACCGGCAGCCACTTCTCTCGGCAAATTACTAAGCGCTCTTAGCCTGCGCGCCAAGCTCGCCTTGATTGTAGCCATTATGTCCTTTTTATCCATCGGTATTGGCGTGCTCGGCCTTCAGGGAATCAAGAACGCGAACGACTCATTAAAAGCTATGTACCACAACCGCATTGTTTCCCTGCAGGAGCTTAAAGTGATGTCCGACAATTTTACGGTTAATATTGTCGACACCTGCCACAAAGTCAGAAACGGCAATATGGCCTGGGCCTTGGGCCGCAATAAGCTAAGCGAAGGCACCACAGCAATCAAGGAGCAATGGAATGCCTATAAAAGCAAAACGCTTACCCCGGATGAGGAACGCATGGTAGCCCAGATTGACGGCTTATTCGGCATAGCGGACGGTGCGATTGCCAAAGCCACAGAGATTATGGTCAAAGAGGACAAAAACGCGTTGGCCGCCTTTATGATTGATGAAATGTACTCCAGCATCGAACCCGTATCCGGCAAGATATCCGAACTGCTGGATCTGCAGCTTACGCTGGCCGAGCGGGAATACAAAGAGGCCGACAGCCGCTATACCAGGCTGGTAATTGTGTTTTGCGCCATGATTGTAGCCGGGCTCGCTCTGGCAATTGGACTGGCCTTGCTCATTTTGCGGCTGACACTCAAGGAGATTCATACGATGGTCACCTGTGTAGAGGATGTTGCGGCCGGCAATCTGGCCATACCGGAAATCATCATTACTGCCCAGGATGAAGTCGGCCGTCTGGGCACTGCCATTAAC
>JAEZQV010000050.1 GCA_023441125.1 Bacillota bacterium | reverse complement strand
GTCTTTTCCGGGCGGGTTTCTTCGGAAATTTTGCTTAAAGTCAGCAAAATGAATATCGCGGTCATTATTGCCCGTTCGGCTCCCACCAGTCTGGCCATCGACATGGCTGAAGAACTCGGCGTGACGGTCATCGGCTTTGCCAGAGGGCAGCGCTTAAATATATACAGTCATCAGGAACGGATTGCCGGACTGGAATAGGTGATAAAGCATGCAACAAAGCAGGTAGGCAGGAGGAGAAACATATGGCGCTGAAAAAAGTCAGGATACAGGATGCCATCGGTATGGTGCTAGGGCATGATATGACCAAGATTGTACCGGGTGAATACAAGGGACCGGCTTTCAGAAAGGGACATATTATCCGCGAGGAAGATATACCCCATTTGCTGGATATTGGCAAAGAACATATTTATTTGCTTGAACTAGGCGAGGATCAAATTCATGAAAACGAAGCCGCAGAGCGTATTGCCCGAATGGTAGGAGGAACAAATACCAAACTCGTAGGCCCGGTAGAAGGCAAAATAAATATTATTGCCGGCCAGGACGGTCTGTTAAAGATCAACCGTGCCGCGGTCACTAAAATAAATTCTGTTGATTATACCGTCTTATCCACACTGCATGGCAACCGGCTGGTTAAGTCCGGGGAAATACTGGCCGGCGTAAAAGTGGTGCCGTTAACGGTTGACAGTCAGATTATTAAAGCTGTCGAGAGGCTGGCCGGTGAATACCGGGATATTATCGCGGTAAAACCGCTTAACCCTCTGAAGACAGGGATAATAACAACCGGCAATGAGGTTTTCTACGGCCGGATTCAGGACCGGTTTGGCCCGGTATTGCGGGACAAAATTGAAGCATATCAAGCAGTTTTTAATGGTATCACCTATCAGCCGGATAACACGGAAGCAATTGCGCAGGCTATCCGGGATCAGATTCAGGCTGGTTCCCAGGTCATCATTGTTACCGGCGGCATGTCGGTTGACCCTGATGATGTGACGCCGGATGCCATCCGGGCAACCGGGGCTGAGGTTATTACCTATGGCACGCCGGTATTGCCGGGAGCTATGTTTATGCTGGCCTACATGGAGGATATTGCCATTATGGGCTTGCCCGCCTGTGGGATGTTTTCCAAGATTACGGTACTTGATTTGGTGCTTCCCAGAATACTGGCAGGAGAAAAACTTTGCAAGCGGGATTTTGCCGAGATGGGGTATGGCGGTTTATGCATGGGGTGTGAGGAATGTTCATATCCTTGCTGCCCGTTCGGTAAGTAAGGAGGAAGATCTGATGTCGGTTAAATTGGAAAGCGCGCAGGAAATCCTGCTGAATTTAGTAACTGTAATGCCGAAGGAGCGAGTGGCTTTACAAGATTGCTGGCGGCGTATTTTAGGTGAGACCGTTGCGTCGGACATGGATTTTCCGCCTTTTGACAGATCACCGCTTGATGGCTACGCACTGATTGCCCAGGAAGTAGCGGGGGCAACACCGGATAAACCCGTGACATTAAAACAAATCGACTATATTCCGGCTGGCGAAAATCCCCATACGGCCGTCAAGGCCGGGGCGGCCTGCCGTATCATGACCGGTGCGCCCTTGCCGCCTGCGGCAACAGGGGTTGTCCGCCTGGAAGACACTGTTGTTAACGGCGATAGTGTAACGATCCTGGACGGTCGGGGTGCTGACAAAAATATTTGCCTGCGCGGGGAAGAAATTTTTGCCGGGGAAGAGGTTATTGCGCAAGGGACTGTAATTAACGCCGGGGTAATGGGAATGCTGGCCGTACTGGGTAAAAGCCGGCCTTATGTATTTTGTAAACCGCGGGTAGCTCTGATTGCCACAGGCAGTGAACTTGTTCCGGTGGATTTTCCGTTAATACCGGGAAAGATCCGTAATTCCAACAGTTATATGCTTAGCGCCCAGGTGGCTGATGCCGGCGGGCAATCTGTATTTTTAGGCAATGCTTCCGATAATGTGGATGAAATTGCGCATTTATTGGAATCGGCTTCCGACTGTGACGTCTTTGTAACTACCGGTGGCGCGTCTGTGGGCGACTATGACCTAATTGGCGAAGTATATAAAAAACTGGGCATCACGTTACTGTTTGACAGAGTAAGCATCAAGCCCGGTATGCCGGTTCTGGCCGGTATTCGTAATGGCAAACTTTATCTGGGACTGTCGGGCAATCCGGCTGCGGCCGCCATTTCTTTTGAGCAGCTGGTACGGCCTGTTTTGATGAAAATGAGCGGGCGTAAAGTATGGTGGCGTCCCAGAATCAAAGCCATCCTGGCTTCGCCTTTTAACAAAATGACAGGTGCCAAGCGTTTTGTCTGGGCGCGCTGCTGGCAGACCGCCAGCGATATTTTAGTGGAGCAGTCACGGGTGCAGGGAAATGGTATGCTAAAATCGGCCATGGCCGCCAACGCGCTGATCGTGATTCCGGAGAATTCACCGCCGTTGCCAATTGGGACCGAGGTGGAAGTTATTTTACTGGCAGATGCTTAATACCTGATAGGCGGCCGCAATAAGAAACATAGAATCACCGGGACTGCAGAATTTTTTCGGCAGTCTTTTCCTTTTTCATATAACATTTTCGGTAATGGTTTATATACATATAGCAAGTGTTTATTTTATATAATCCAAGGCTAAAAATTTTTATACAGACTTTGTGAAATTTTTTTCAAACATTGGCAGGATTTTTTTGGAATAGATGGAATAATAGCAAAAGATCAACAATTCATTTCTTAACTGCAACAATTTGATTCTGAGCTGCAAAAAAAGCCTACTCAAGTGCAAAAAAAGAATTTGATTGGGAGGGAGAAAGTTGGAGAAAGTTCTAACCGTATGTCCGTATTGTGGTGCCGGCTGTCAGATGTATCTGTTGGTCGAGGACAACAAGGTCGTTGGCGCCGAACCGGCCAACGGACACGTGAACGAAGGTGAACTTTGCCTGAAAGGCCACTATGGCTGGGATTTCTTGAACGACACGAAAATTCTAAGCAAACGGCTGACCAAGCCCTTGCTCAGAAGCAAGCGCAGTGATGAGTTTCAAGAAGTGGAATGGGATGAGGCACTTAATTTCATTGCTGACAAATTGAAGGCAATCCGAGAAAATTATGGGCCTGATGCCATTATGGGTACCGGCTCGGCCCGGGGAATGGGCAACGAACCTAACTATCTTATGCAAAAATTTATGCGCGCGGTGATCGGCACCAATAATGTCGACCATTGCGCCCGTGTTTGACACGCTCCTTCTGTAGCCGGTCTGGCTACAACATTTGGCAGTGGAGCCATGACAAACTCCATACCGGAAATTGAAGATGCAACCTGTCTATTTATCTTCGGCTATAATGGCGCTGACGCACATCCGCTGGTAGCCCGCCGGATTGTCAAGGCCAAAGCAAAAGGTGCCAAAATTATCGTAGTGGATCCCCGTAAAACGGAAGCGGCCAGGATTGCCGACATCTGGCTGCCGATCAAAAACGGCTCCAATATGGCGGCTGTTAACAGTTTTGCCAATTATATCATCGCCAGGGGCTGGGAGAATAAAGAATTTATTGCTAATTATACCGAGGGCTTTACAGACTACAAGAAAACCGTTGAAAAATATACGCTGGAGTATGCGCAGACCATCTCGGGGTTAGAGCCGCAACTGGTGGCGCAGGCCCTGGAAATCTATGTTAAGTCAGAACGTTCCTTTATCTTGTATGGGATGGGTGTAACGCAATATAACCAGGCGGTCGACGTGGTAAAAGGCTTAGGTTCACTGTGCCTCTTGTCCGGACAGATTGCCAAACCCAGTTCCGGCATCGGACCGGTCCGTGGCCAGAATAATGTTCAGGGCGCCTGTGACATGGGCGCATTGCCCAACGTATTCCCCGGATACCAGCCGGTTACGGATCCAGCCATCCGCAAGAAATTTGCCGATGCCTGGGGAGTGGACAGTTTACCGGAAAAGCCGGGCTATACGTTAACCGATGTACCGCATTGCGTCGAGGAAGGCAAGCTGAAAGCCTTTTATATTATCGGCGAGGATCCGGTGCAAAGCGATCCTGATGCCGGCGGCGTGAGAAAGGCCCTGGACGAATTAGAACTGGTTGTTGTGCAGGATATATTCATGAATAAAACAGCGCTGCATGCTGATGTTATCCTGCCGGCCACCTCCTGGGGCGAGCACGGCGGTGTATTCAGCGGTGCAGACCGCAGGTTCCAGCGTTTCCGTAAAGCCGTGGACGCTAAAGGGGACGTTAAAGACGACTGGGTAATTATTTGCGAATTAGCAAAGCGTTTCGGGTATGAAATGAACTATAAAGATACCGAGGAAATCTGGAGTGAAATGATTGGGTTGTGTCCGGGCTTTGTCGGCGCTACCTACGCCAAGCTCGAAAAGCTGGGCAGCATTCAGTGGCCGTGCCGCACTGCGGAAGATACGGGTACTTCTTATTTATTCAAGGGTAACGTATTCCAGACTCCCAGCAAGAAAGGCAATTTCTTTGCTGCGGAATGGCGGCCGCCGGTTGAGCAACCGGATGCCGAGTACCCGCTGGTACTGTCTACCGTACGGGAGGTAGGCCATTATTCAGCCCGGACGATGACTGGCAACTGTTGGGGCTTGGCTAAGCTGGCCGATGAACCCGGCTATCTGCAGATTACCCCGGAAGATGCCGGTAAGCTTGGCATTTTGGATGAAGAGCTTGTGCGCGTAACCTCGCGGCGCGGGTCGGTTATCACCAGAGCGCTGGTTACTGACCGGGTGCGTCCAGGGGTTGTTTATATGACCTATCAGTGGTGGGTTGGTGCTTGTAATGAACTAACCATACATGTTGTTGACCCAATTTCGAAAACACCGGAATATAAATATTGCGCAGTGAAAGTAGAAGCCATTCAAGACCAGAAGAAGGCTGAGTTGGAACTTACAGCCGCCTATAATGATCTTAAACGCAAACTGGGAGCTGTTGTCGCCAATTAATTTAGATTTAAATAATACGATGCTTGTACCAGAAGAGCCTGATAATCTCAGCCTAAATTGGTTTACCCAAATAACAAGCAATGATTTTTGGACCAGATGGGTTTCCTATGCCGGTAGCAGCGAGTACCATTGCTTAACCATTCTGTTTTGCCTATTTGCTTATAATTCTCCCGTCGCTTAACATAAATATCTTTATGGGAAAAGGGGAGAATTAAGGTGGAAAAAGTGTTGACAGTATGTCCATACTGCGGTTCGGGCTGCCAATTGTACTTATGTGTTGAAAATAACCGAGTAGTGGGGGCCGAGCCGGCAAACGGACCAATCAATGAAGGCGAGTTATGTTTGAAGGGCCATTATGGCTGGGATTTTTTAAACGATACCAAAATCTTGAGTAAACGACTTACTAAACCGATGCTGCGTTACACTCGCGATGAACCGTTGCATGAAGTTGAATGGGATGAAGCGCTTGATTACGTAGCTGACAGGCTAAAAGCCATCAAAGAGAAATATGGGCCGGATGCCATTATGGGTACCGGCTCGGCCCGGGGTACAGGCAATGAAACCAACTATGTCATGCAAAAATTTATGCGAGCCGTCATTGGGACGAACAATGTGGACCATTGCGCCCGCGTGTGCCACGGACCCTCGGTTGCCGGCTTAACAACCATTTTCGGCAGCGGCGCCATGTCCAACTCAATACCTGAGATTGAAGATGCTGATTGTCTCCTGATCTTTGGTTACAACGCGGCCGATGCGCATCCCCTGGTGGCGAAACGAATTTTGCGGGCTAAACAAAAAGGTGCCAAGATTATTGTTGTCGATCCGCGCAGAACGGAAGCAGCCCGTATTGCCGACCTATGGCTGCAACTAAATAATGGAGCCAATATGGCGATGGTGAATAGTTTTGCCAATATTATTTTAGCTAAGGGCTGGCAGAATGATAATTTTATCGGCAGCTTCACCGAGGGATTTGCTGAGTACCGGAAAATTATCGAACGTTATACGCCGGAATATGCTCAAATAATTACCGGTATCGCACCGAACTTAGTAGAAGAGGCCATGAAGATTTATACTCATTCAGCTAACTCGTTCATTCTATGGGGAATGGGTGTAACTCAGTTCGGTCAAGCCGTTGATGTTGTAAAGGGCCTTGGGTCGCTATGTCTCCTGACCGGTCAGATCGGCAAGCCCAGCTCCGGCGTTGGGCCTGTCCGCGGCCAAAACAATGTGCAGGGTGCCTGTGATATGGGAGCGTTGCCTAATGTTTTTCCAGGCTATCAGCCAGTCACTGATGCCGCCAACCGCAAAAAATTTGCCAAAGCCTGGGGCGTGGAGGAACTGCCCGACAAAATCGGATTTACGATCACAGAAGTTCCCCATGCGGTGGAGGCTGGCAAACTGAAAGCCTTTTATGTCATTGGCGAAGACCCGGCGCAAAGTGACCCTGATTCAGCCCGGTTGAAAAAAGCACTTGATGATTTAGAATTGGTGGTATTTCAGGACATTTTCATGAACAAAACAGCCCTGCACGCTGATGTTATTCTGCCGGCAACTGCCTGGGGTGAACACGGCGGGGTATTCAGCGGGGCCGACCGTCGTTTCCAGCGTTTCCGGAAAGCCATTGATGCCCAAGGCGATGTCAAGGATGACTGGGTTATTATCAGTGAACTGGCACAGCGGTTTGGTTATGCGATGAATTATCAAAATACCGAAGAAATCTGGAATGAATTGATTGGCCTGTGCCCGGGTTATGCCGGAGCAACTTACGAAAAAATGGAACGCCAGGGGTGCGTACAGTGGCCTTGCCGGACACCGGACGATCCCGGTACCCCGTATTTGTTTAAAGGCAATATTTTTCAAACGGCAAGCAAGAAAGGAATATTCTTTGCGACCGAATGGCGTTCGCCGGCAGAAGTACCTGATGCCGAATATCCGACAGTACTTTGTACAGTCAGGGAAGTTGGCCACTATTCCTCGCGGACTATGACCGGCAACTGCTGGGCCCTGACCAAACTGGCCGATGAGCCTGGCTATGTTCAGATCAGTGCTGAAGATGCGGCACATCTCGGTATCGAAGACGAAGAGCTTATGCGGGTGACTTCACGGCGTGGTTCGGTCATGTCCCGGGCCAGAGTAACCGAACGGGTAAAACCCGGTACTGTGTATATGAC
>JAEZQV010000041.1 GCA_023441125.1 Bacillota bacterium | reverse complement strand
GAGCCTCGGTGGGCTGATTGGCGCCGATAGAGGCCAGTTCTTGTTCATCGGCATATTCGTAACCAATAATACTAAAAAAGATACTCAAAATAGTCAATAGTGCAATCCCATATATCATGCGGGATCGTTTGCAAGTAAACGACCATATTGGGTTCACTCCGCATCCCCCTGCCAATATCACTCTTTAAAAAAATATATGCCACGAGATACAGAGTTATGAAGAGCCTAAATAAATAAACCGGCTTAGCCGGTTTATTTATTTCGAATGTACCTGCTGTTATTTTACTTAACTTTGCCCAGCAGGCCGGAAGCATAAGCGGTTGCCGTCATATTCAGCAGGTCATTGATGTTTGTGGTTTGCGGAACTGTACTAAAGGAATTGTTTTCGGCAAGCACTTTCGGCGTTAAATTATTATTATTTAACAGCGCGGACAGCAGCGCAAATTGCTGCTGATAGCCGCTCAAGCGGCTGCCTACTTCTTCCTGGATTTTTGCCTCTACCTTTCCCCGCACAGCAGTTTCCATCACTCTGGCAATGTCTTCTTGGGAAACAGTCTGATTTTGACCTGATAATTGCCCGGCAACCGTGGCCAGGTTATTGACCAGATCAGCATTGCCGGTGCGGGCCAGCGCTGTTTGAGCAATTGTCCCCACTAACGCTTCTTTATTGCCTGAAGCCAATTTATCCTGTATTTTGAGCAATTCCTGTATTTGCGTGGCAGTTGCATTGCCGGCAGCAGCTTGCACCAGTTGGTCATCCACCAAAGCGGCCTGCGCCTTAGGCATGGACGGTGAAAACAGCGGCAATGCCAGTGCCATCAGCATGATAGCAGCTATCTTTCTTTTCAAGACACTATTCTCCCTTCCGGTAGTAATTTTGGATTCAAAAGACAGTTTACCATAAAGGCAGGAGAAATAATAGCGGAAATACTTTCTTTCAATGTATAGAAAAACCCGACTGCTTGCGCAATCGGGCATTTGTTACTATTATAACCGTTACTGACCGGGCTGTTGGTATAGCAATTCATGGTAGGATCATTTCGCTAAGCAGTACAGCGTTTCCGTAAGCACTTCCAGACCGGCTGCTATATCCTCATCAGTTACATATTCATTACTATTATGACTGATGCCATCCTGGCAGGGTACCATGATCAGTGCCGCCGGAGCTATATGGGCGATATTCATAGCGTCATGCCCGGCCCGGCTGTCCAGTCGCAAACTGGTTAATTTCAGCTTACCGCTGATTGTCTCAATAGTTTGGTTGAGTGACTCAGCCAACACAACGGGTTTTTCCGAGAAGATTACCGCAATCGCCACCGGCGTATCATTATCATCGGCGATTGAACTCACAGCATCTTTGATTTCCTGCAATATCTCAATTATACTCTCATGCTCGGCAGCACGAATATCCACCCACATTTCCACCTGGCCGGGAACGACATTAATAGCGCCAGGATATGTTTTTAAAACCGTTACGGTTGCTACCGCCCCTTGGTATTCATATTCGACAGCAATATTTCTAATTGCCAGTACAATCATCGCCGCACTAACCAACGCATCTTGCCGGTCTTCGATTGCCGCAACGCCGGCATGGCTGGTTGTGCCGGTCACCGTAATTTTTAATCTGGTAGGAGCGGAAGCCTTATCGACAATGCCAATTTGCACTCTGCCCTGCTCTAGGACCCGTCCCTGCTCGATATGGAGTTCCACAAAACCCTTGATGCTATCGGCGGAACGAACGGCAGTTCCAACCTGTTCCAATGGTAGTCCCAGGGCCTGAAGCTCCGCTTTTAAGGTTATGCCATCTGCATCTTTGATTTGTTTTAAAGCGGCTGGATTCAACAGCCCGGCCATGACCTTGCTGCCAATCGCCGGAATATCAAAGCGACTGGATTCTTCAGCAGCAAATGCAATCACTTCCAAGGGATGGATAAGGTCGCTACGCGCCTGTAATCGTCGAACGGCGGCCAAGCCGCATACCAAACCCAGGATACCGTCATATTTTCCGCCTGCCGGCACAGTATCCAGGTGGGAGCCTGTGACAACAGCCGGAACGTCAGCCTGCACTCCGGCTGGGGTAAAGCGGCCGATGATATTGCCGATAGCGTCAGTATATACGGTAAGCGCCAAACTTTCCATAATTTCAGTGATGTACTTACGAGCTTGATGGTCGGCCTGGCTAAACGCCAGTCGTGTGACACCAGATTCAGCCTGGCCAAATTTGGCCAGTTGATCGATCTGTGACGAAATCCAGGCCAAATCCTGAGAATGATTTGTTTGAATAGCCACCGCCCCCCTACGAAATCTTAACTACAGTATACTGCTATCTTAGAAAAAATTCTATAATCCCGCTTGGAAAACTTGGCATTGCCGGTTTTCTAAGCCACGCATCTGAAAACTCCATCGTAAAAAAACAGCGCTTGGACTTGCCAAGCGCTGTTTTTTAACCTAAAATTCCTTGCTTGACAGTATCCAGGCCGAGCCGGTCAATCATCATGCCAATCCGTTCATGTTTACGGGCATTGGCTTTATAGTAGGCAATAACCTTCGCGATAAGCGGTAAAACCTCTTCCTGAGCTACCGGCTCAATCAGCAGGTCAGCCACCCTTGCTCTGGCGCCTGCACAGCCGCCAAGCACAATTTTCCAGCCTTTGGCAGTACCGATTAGACCAATATCCTTGACCCAGCCTTCAGCGCAGGAATTGGTACAGCCGCTAACGCCAAATTTACATTTGCCCGGCAGCTCCATGCCATGATAGAGTTTGTCAAGCTCCAGACCCAACGTGAGGCCATCCTGCTGAGCCCGCTTGCAAAAATGAGTAGCAGGACAAATTTTAATGCTGCGGACACACAGACCAACAGCAGCGCCTTTGTCCATGCCCAAGTCGTCCCAGACAGCATCAATCTTTTCTTCAGGGATACCGACAATGGCAATACGTTGTGCAGAAGTTAATTTTAAGGCTTTTGCACCATATTTTTCAGATACATCGGCAATCTTTCTTAGTAAGTTAACGTCCAGAATAACACCGCCGGGAATATGCGGTGCGATGGCGTAGGTTTCCCTGTCACGCTGCACAATAGCGCCTTTTTCTAATAGATCTGTCTTAAGTTCCATAGTATAAACCCCCTAATTAATAATTATATGCATTGGAATATTATTATAAATTGGATATCGATTTAAAAATTCCTGCAAGACTTAGTAATTTTTTTCTCAAATATAAGCAAAAAATGACTTACATCAGGCTAGTGGCGAAAGCGTAAACCGCTGTTGCCCTTAGCCAGGCGAAAGTTATCCTTTCTAGCAGGATAAAAAAATAGCGTCAGAAGACGCTATTTTTGCAAACAGCCAAGTTTATGCCCACCCGTCCAACATTTCCCGTAATCTTACCACATGAGTCTGTTCTTCTGGTTTCAGATGCTGG
>JAEZQV010000443.1 GCA_023441125.1 Bacillota bacterium | reverse complement strand
CGGCTGCAAACTGACACTTGAGAACGGCTGGCTGATTTTCCGGGCCTCGGGCACCGAACCTATTATCCGCATCTACGCCGAATTAGCGACCAGCGCCGAGCTGGAGAGTGTGCTCGCCGGTGCTGTCGAGTTCGCTCAGTCGGTGTAAACGATAGCCTATATTCAATATTATGAGCCTGTACACAGCCGCTAGCCAGGGCCCTAAAAAGCCGGCTGCAGAGTATAATAATAGCGCTTGCCTGTCAGTCAGGCAAGCGCTATTATTATCTTTTATTCCGTCCTGGTTAGTCTCAGTGCAGACGGTATTTTTGTTGTCGGCAGATGAATCATTGAGCCTGCGGGCTCTTTTTTTAGTTCATATTTAGTATGCAGAAAACTACTGCTCATAGCCAAAGAGTGAAATATTAAGCGTTGTCAACAGCAGTGTGCTGCTAAGGCGGATTGTTTCATTAGGATTAAAAACCACTGGTACAAAAAAGCTTTGCTCATACGGCGATGAATTTATCACCCGGCATACTAGAAAAACGGCATTGCTGGCTCTGGAAAAGTTTACCGTTATGGTAGTTAACGCGGAAGTGGTAGCACAGGCAAGGGCTGTTAAATAAATGCTTTTTCCTGTTGCCGGCTGCCATAATAAGGTGTTTGTCTGCGACGAAGTGAAGGAAAATCTTTTAATAACCGTAGTTAAGGGGCCGTTGCAATATAAAGGATCTGTACTGTTATTTACAATTTTGTCGTTTACTCTTGTGACATTTTTAATGAAACTCCCTCCTTGCCGGTCAGCCTGTCTGCATATTAGTTGGCCTTGCATGGCTAAACGTCATAATTCATAGCCGAAAAGCGAGACATTGACCAGTAGAGTCAGGCTGGGACTGGCGATGACTATGGATTCATTCGGGTTAAACATGACAGGTGACGGGAAGCTTTGTACATAAGGCGCAGAATCTACTGTCAGGAAGATGCCGCCGCCGGTCCGTGAAAAATTTACGTTAGCCGTTATATTTAACAAGGAAGAACACGATATGGCCGTCAAATAGATGCTGTTGCCTGCTGCCGGTGTCCATAAGGTTGTTCCGCCGACTGAAAGTGTGACGGCCTGGTATTTAATAATCGGCGAGCTGCTGAGACTAACATACAATGGACTGGTACTATTATTGACTACTTTGTAATTGGGCCTGGTCATCTTTTTTTCATGAGATTTCCCTCGAATCATAAAGTATGACAATCAGCTATACGCAATTATTACTACATAATACGGGACCATTTCGTATTCTGTGCCACTTTATTCATCTTTTCCGCAAATAATAGTGAGAAAGGAACCAGCTGGAAAAAGCCGGTTCCTTTCTTCCGGTCAACGCGGGTCCTAGCCTCGTGCTATGTGGGGATAAGGTTCCTGTTTTATATCATGATATGGTGAACTTGCGGGTAAGCGCCCGCACATTTTCCGACATCGTCTGCAATTCCTGGCTCGACGCGGCGATTTCCTCCAGCGAGGCGCTTTGTTCCTCGGTGGCCGCCGACACGGACTGAACATGCGAGGCGTTCTCCCGGCTGATCAATTCAATATTTTTCATCTGCCCGGCAATTTGCGCCCCGGCAGCCGCCATTTGCTGCACATCCCCGGCCACAGTGCCAATGCCGGCCTTGGTTGTTTCGATCAAGGCGACAATTTCGCCGAACGCCACGCCAGCGTCTTTGACGGTCTCCGCCCCCGTCTGAACCTGCTTGCTGCCGGCCGACATAGCCGTCACCGCAGCGCCGCTGCTGACCTGCATCGTTGTAATAAGTCCGGCGATCTGGGCTGCCGCCGCTTCTGTCTGCTCGGCCAGTTTCTTTACTTCTTCGGCGACGACGGCAAAGCCCCGGCCGTGCTCGCCGGCTCTGGCCGACTCGATCGCGGCATTCAGCGCCAGCAGATTGGTTTGCCGGGCGATACCGGAAATAGTATCGATAATTTGGCCGATTTTACCCGACTGTGCTCCCAATTGCCCGACAACTTCGGCCAGATTGGCCACCGTTTCTTCAATGGCCTGCATTTGCCGGACAGCCTGTTCAATTTTGCTGCTGCCGTCGGCGGCGGCCCTTGCTGTCCCCGCTGAATTGCTCACAACCTCGTCGACAACAGCCACAATATGTCCAAGCTTATCGGAAATAGACTGGACCAGTGAGTTGGCCTCATCCACCGCCTGGCGCTGCGTCTCCGACCCCGCCGCCACCTCGCCGGCCGACAGGGCGATCTGGCCGGAGGCCTCGGCGCTCTGCTTGGCGCTTGCGGCCAATTGGTCCGCAGAAATGGCGGTGGCGTTAGCCGCGTCACCCGTTTGCCGGATCAATTGCCGGATATTTTCCGCCATTACCCGGAAGGATTCCACTAACTGCCGGATTTCATCCCGGCCTGTGTACGTAACGGCCGGAGTAACAATCTGTCCGTTGGCGATTTCGGAGGCAACCGCAGAAATCGCCGAAAGGGGACGGCTGATTTTCCGTATTGCGAAGAAGCCGATGCCGGCCAGGATAATGCAGGACAGCAGCACGACCACAATAATCAGGTTGCGCAGATCATCCGCATTGGACATGGTTTCCTTGATATCCTGGAAAGACAATACCGCCCAGCCGGTCTGCCCGACCGGGGCATACGCCGTCAATTGCCGGCCGAAATATGTTGCCTGCGCGTTCTGCGATGTAATCATTGCCAGAACTTCCTGGCCGTTAAACGGTTCGTGCTGTTTGGCCTTCGCCTCGTCACGGCTGTCTGTCAGATAAAAAGATCTCTTATCGAGTACGACCCCTTTGCCGGTATTGCCGGCGTTAAGCCCCTGGGCCAGCGCCGTTACATTGTCAAGCTTCAGATTGCCGCCGATATAGCCGACAATCTGCCCCGCGCCATTGACAAGCGGCGCCACCACCGGCGCCGTGGCCTGCTGGGTAAAGGCGGAAACATAAGTGTCGGAAATAACCGGCTGCTTGGCAGCCGCCACATCCTTATACCACTGGCGGTCGGAAAAATCCTTTTTACCGCCAAAATCGGTTTTGGGCCACGTATTTTGTATCTGCCCCCGGGCATCCACGCAAAAGATCAGTTCAAACATGCCGTTGCCTTCATAAAAGGAGCGCAGCACGGCGGTTTGCTCCTCCGAACCGAAAGCGGCGGCATAGGGCGTTTTCGCCAGGGTGGCAACGCTGGCCTGCCCGTCGTGCAAATACTGTTCCAGCCGGTCCGCCACCCGGATGACATGGTCCCGGTGGGTATTTTTTGTCATCGTGTCCAGCAGGGCATTGGCCTGTTGGTTTGCCGTATAGCCGATGATTAACGCCGGAATGATGGCCAGCAGCACTAAAAAAAGACTCATTTTTCCCTGCAAAGTCGTAAAAATACTGTTAAGTCGCATATGTTGTACGATCCTCCAATTCGCCTTATGAATTGTCAGCCTATAGGCGCCAACGGCAGTTGGCCGATAAAAAAGCCAGGCACACCAAAAACACTGGTGCAACCTGGCGATCTAGCTTAAGTATCCGTAGACCCATGGCTTTGCGTCCCATCTTCTCAGATGGTTTGCCGACAAATTTCATGGCATTTTTTCCCTATCGATGAATAACTTCTCCGGACAATCGTAAAATCCTGTAAAAAAAGCAAGATCTTTTTTTAACTTTATGTAAAATATTCGTTTATTTCCGGAGCAAATAAACGAACTTTTCCCGGTATATTTCTCAACGTTTCTCTAACACTAATGCTGATTTTATAAAGGAGTGAGCGCAGCATGTATTATAGCAGCGGCAATTATGAAGCGTTTGCCCGGCCGGAGAAACCGGCGGATATAGAGAAAAAGTCGGCCTATCTTGTCGGCTCCGGTCTGGCGTCCTTAGCGGCGGCCTGTTTTCTGGTACGTGACGGTCAAATGCCAGGGGAGCGAATTCACATCCTGGAGGAGCTGACGATTGCGGGCGGCGCCTGTGACGGCATCCTGGACTGCCAGAAGGGCTTCATTATCCGCGGCGGGCGGGAACTGGAAAATCATTTTGAATGCCTGTGGGATTTGTTTCGGTCTATTCCCTCGCTGGAAGTGGCAGACTGCTCGGTTTTGGATGAATTCTACCGGCTGAACAAGAAGGACCCGAATTATTCGCTTATGCGGGTGACGGCCGAGCGGGGGCAGGATGCCCGGACCGGCGGAAAATTCGGCCTTAGCGACAAAGCGGCTTTGGAAATTGTAAAACTGTTTTTTTCCCGGGAGGAAGACTTATATGACAAAAAGATAACCGACGTTTTTTCTGAAGATTTCCTTGGTTCCAATTTCTGGCTTTACTGGCGGACCATGTTTGCCTTTGAAGAGTGGCACAGCGCTTGGGAAATGAAGCTGTACCTTCAGCGTTTCATCCACCACATCGGTGGTCTGCCGGATTTGTCCGCCTTGAAATTTACCAAATACAATCAGTATGAATCATTGATTCAGCCAATGGTAAAATACCTTGCAAACCACGGCGTA
>JAEZQV010000341.1 GCA_023441125.1 Bacillota bacterium | reverse complement strand
TCTGCATATTGGCCATGCCAAGTCCATTTGCCTGAACTTTGGTCTGGCGCTTAAATACGGCGGCAAGTGCAACCTGCGCTTTGATGATACAAATCCGACCAAAGAAGATGTTGAATATGTCGACTCCATTCAGGAAGACGTAAAATGGCTGGGGTTTGACTGGGAAGACCGTAAATTTTACGCCTCCGACTACTTTGAAAAAATATATGAGCTGACGGTGGAACTTATAAAAAAAGGCAAAGCCTATGTCTGCGACCTGTCGGCCGAAGAAATCCGGCAATACCGGGGCACCCTCACCGAAACGGGTAAAGAGAGTCCGTACCGGAACCGGTCTGCAGAGGAAAACCTGGCGCTTTTTGAAAAAATGCGGGCCGGGGAATTTGCCGAAGGCAGCCGGGTGCTGCGCGCTAAAATTGACATGTCATCGCCGAATCTGAATATGCGCGATCCGGTCTTATACCGTATTGTCCGTACCCGCCATCACCGGACCGGCGATACCTGGTGTATCTATCCCATGTATGATTATGCCCATCCGATTTCCGATTCGCTGGAAGGTGTGACCCATTCCATTTGCACGCTGGAATTTGAGGATCATCGTCCGCTGTATGACTGGACATTGGCGGCACTGGGCATTTATCAGTGCCAGCAAATTGAATTTGCCCGCTTGAATCTGACCAATACCATTATGAGCAAACGCTATTTGCGCCGCCTGGTGGAAGAAGGCTATGTGAGCGGCTGGGATGACCCGCGGATGCCGACCATATCCGGGCTAAGAAGGCGGGGTTATACGCCGGCAGCAATCCGGGATTTCTGTGACAGAATCGGTGTGGCCAAGAGCAACAGCACTGTCGACGTTGCCTTACTGGAGCATTGCATCCGTGAAGACCTCAACGCCAAAGCGCCCCGGGTCATGGCCGTACTCAAACCGCTAAAGATTATCATCGATAACTATCCTGCGGGACAAGTTGAAGAACTGGTGGCGGAAAACAATCCGGAAAATCCGGCTATGGGTTCAAGAACCATCCCATTTTCCCGCGAGTTATATATTGAACAGGACGACTTTATGGAAAATCCGCCCAAGAAATTTTTCCGCCTGACACCGGGCGCAGAAGTCCGGCTCAAAAACGCCTATTTGATCAAATGCGAGCAGGTGGTAAAGAATGAAGCAACCGGCGAAGTGATTGAGGTGCATTGCACATATGACCCGGCTACCAAAAGCGGCAGCGGTACGGTAAGCCGCAAGGTCAAAGGTGTTCTGCACTGGGTTTCGGCCGCCCATGCTGTACCGGCTGAGGTCAGGTTGTATGATTATTTGCTGCTGGCTAAAGAGGGCCAGGAGGACGAGGAAAAGGCGGCCAAAGATTTTGTGGACACATTAAATGTCAATTCAATCGAAGTGCTGGCCAACTCGCTGGTAGAACCGGGCATTGTTATGCAGCCGGGCTGCCGGTACCAGTTCATGCGGAACGGGTATTTTGTTGTTGACCGGGACTCTACGGCGGAAAAACCGGTGTTTAACCGGATTGTGTCCCTGAAGGATTCCTGGGCTAAGCTTGAGAAGAAATAATGATTGCAGAAAGACTTTTGCCCGGTAGACAAGCAGGCAAAAGTCTTTCTGGCAAGACTGTAACTGTAGCGGTGTCCGGTTTCTCCCGCTGCAGACCGAAACGGGGTATCTGGCAGTGCTGGTCTTAATAAAATTTTTATACATAACTTTTTTGCTGCCGCCGGGTTTGTTTATCGCCGCGCTGGCCTGGCTGGGCGTATGGCTGCACCGGCGCCGGCAGCGGGGGGCTGGCGTACTGGCGGTCATCACCCTCCTTCTCTATGTCATATCCACGCCGCTGGTGGGCGATACGCTGATGCGGTCGCTGGAGAGCCGTTATTCACCGCCGGCAACGGTAAGCGGGGATGTTATTGTCATGCTGGGAGGCGGGGCAACGGCCGATACGCCCAATGTGCATGGCCGCGGGCATGTAATGGGTTCAGCAGCCAATCGCCTGTTAACCGCAGCCCAGCTGCACTATCTCACCGGCGCGCCGGTCATTATATCCGGGGGCCAGGTATTTGCCAATTCCGGCAAGGAAGCGGAGATCGGACGCCATATTTTGCTGGGGCTCGGGGTGGACGACGCCAAGATTATCGTGGAAGGGCAAAGTCTCAATACCACCGATAATGCCAGGTTTACCAAACAGATTTTGGCGGAACGCGGTTTTGTCAGCCCGGTACTGGTGACTTCTGCTTTTCATATGGAACGGGCGGTGCAGCAGTTTGCTAAATTTCAGGTGCCTGTTACCCCCTATCCTACCGATTATCAAACCAATGTCAGGTTTATATTTGAATGGAACATGCTGTGGCCCCGGGCGGACGCCTTCTATAATACGCAGTTGGCTGTCAAGGAATATCTCGGACTGATGGCCGTACGGTGGTTTTAAGAATCCAGACAAGGAGCAGTGATATTTTGAAAATCTTACTTATCGGCGGCGGCGGGCGGGAGCATGCCCTGGCCTGGAAACTGGCGCAAAGTCCCCGCGTAGAAAAACTGTATTGTGCGCCGGGCAATCCGGGCATTGCTGCTGTGGCTGAGTGCATAAATATTGATGTTAGCGATAATGCGGCTTTAGGCCAGTTTGCGCTTAAGCATGACATCGGTTTAACTGTTGTCGGGCCGGAATTGCCGCTCACCAACGGTTTGGTCGATCATTTTGCCACGCTGAATCTCAAAGCCTTCGGACCCTCCCGGAGAGCGGCACAGTTGGAAGGTTCCAAGGCTTTTGCCAAGGAAATTATGCATAAATATAATATTCCCACGGCCGCTTCGGCTGCTTTTACCGAGGCTGACAAGGCCATCGCCTATATCAAAGAGCAGGGCGCTCCCATCGTCGTTAAGGCCGACGGCCTGGCCGCCGGCAAAGGCGTGATTGTGGCGATGACGGTGGCCGAGGCCGTCGCTGCCGTCGAGATGATGATGAAGGAAAAAGCTTTTGGCAGCGCCGGCAACCTGGTAGTTATCGAGGAATATCTGGACGGTGAGGAAGCCTCGCTGCTGGCTTTTACCGACGGCAATACCGTTGTACCGATGGTGGCGGCTCAGGACCACAAGCGGATCTTTGATAATGACCAGGGGCCCAATACCGGCGGCATGGGCACCTATGCGCCGGCCCCGGTTGTGACTGAGGCGGTGCGGGAGCGTGTGACCCGGGAAGTATTACAGCCGGTGATTGACGGTATGCGCCAGGAAGGCATTGTTTATAAAGGCTGTCTGTACGCCGGCCTGATGATTACGGCGCAAGGGCCGAAAGTCATCGAATTCAATGCCCGTTTTGGCGACCCGGAAACGCAGGTCGTACTGCCGCTGCTTGACGGCGATCTGGTCGATATTATGGAGGCCTGTGTCGATGAACGGCTGGCCGGACAGACCATAAGCTGGAAGAACCAGGCGGCGGTGTGTGTAGTACTGGCAGCCGGCGGCTATCCGGGCCATTATCATAAAGGGGACACCATTACCGGCATCGCTGCTGCTGAAGCGCAGGGTGCCGTGGTTTTCCATGCCGGTACCGGCAGCAAGTCTGGAGATATCGTCACCAATGGCGGCCGGGTGCTGGGGGTTACTGCGATCGATACGAATATACGCGCGGCCGTGGCTAAGGTGTACCGGGCCGTACCGGCAATTAAGTTTGCCGGCCTGCAGTACCGGCAAGATATAGCCCGCCGGGCATTGAACCGGGAATAAGCGAAGCCAAAGGAGTCCAAACGTGGAGGCAGGTTTAACAGCCATTAATCTACTGATGATTGTTATTGCCGTTCTGGGTATCGGGATGACGGCCATTGGCTTACCGGGCAATTGGCTGATCCTTATCACCGCAATCGGCTACGGCTATTTGGATAATTTCGTACATATGAGCACCGGTGTGCTGCTTGGGCTGCTGGGGGCGCTGCTCCTCGGTGAACTGGCCGAATTTGCCGCCGGCACGCTGGGAGCGAAGAAAGAACAGGCATCCCGCGGCGCTATGCTAGCCGGCTTTCTCGGCGGTATCGCCGGCGGGATCATCGGGACCGGCATTGTGCCCGGGCTGGGTTCAATCGCCGGGGCGATTGCCGGATCTTTCGCCGCCGGCTATCTGGCCGAATATGCGGCTACCGGCAACCGGGACAAAGCGGGACGGGTGGCCAAAAGCATCGTCATCGGCCAGGCCCTGGGCTTGCTTTTCAAACTGGCAGTGGCCGTTGGCATGGTGGTTTTGCTTATTTCCAAACTGACGTGGCAAGGGTAGAACAGGAGGATGCATATGAAGCGCCAGCAAATACTAGATGCGGCATATACTGTTTTTTCCCGCAAGGGATATCACCGCGCCACTGTTGATGAGATAATTGCGCTGGCTGATACCGGCAAGGGTACCGTATATAATTATTTTGTCAATAAGGAACAGCTCTTTTATACCCTGATCAAGGAGCGCAGCGCCCGCTTTGAAACGGAGCTTACCTATATTGCCGCTCTGAACGAGCCGCCGCTGGGGAAAATAAAAAAAGCGATCAAAGTCTTCCTGGAGTTCTATGTTGAGAATGCCGATTTATGGCGGGTTTTGATGCATGAAATGCGCGGTTTGGGGCATGAGGAACCGTCAAACTTTACCGAGGCGCAGCGGGAAAAATACCGGGCCAGATTTCAACATACCATTGCCATTTTAGAGCAGGTCCTGCAAGAGGGCATTGAGCAGGGGGCGATCCGGATTTGTGATGTGCATAAGGCGGCGCATGGCCTGTTTAGTGTCATTGTAATGATGGTATTTCAGGGATTTATTGGCGAGAAGGGTGATTCCATTGAAACTGCCGCCAACGGCATAGCTGATATTTTTCTCTATGGCGTTGTTGCGCGGCAGGACTAAAAGCAAAAAAACGGCTTGAACCCTCTCAAAAGGGATCAAGCCGTTTTGGCATCTTAGAACGCGGGCACCACTGCACCCTGGTATTTCTCGTTGATGAATTTTTTGACTTCCGGGGAGGTAAGGGCTTTGGTCAGCTTTTGAATCTCAGGGCGATTTTCATCCCCTTTTCTGATTGCCAGGACATTCACGTACGGCGAATCGTTTTGTTCAATAAACAGGGCATCCTTGGTGGGAACCAGCTTGGCTTCCAGGGCATAGTTGGTATTGATTACCGATAAGGCGACGTCATCCAAAGCCCGTGGCAGCTGAGGCGCTTCCAGTTCGCGGATTTTTACGTTTTTGGGATTGTCGGTAATGTCTTTTACCGTAGCATTTACGCCGGCGCCGTCTTTCAGCTTAATGATGCCGGCTTTGGCCAGGAGCGCCAGCGCGCGGCCGCCGTTGGTAGGATCGTTGGGAATGGCAATCTGGGCGCCGTTAGGCACATCATTCAGATTTTTTACCTGCTTGGAATAAATGCCCATGGGCTCAATATGTACGGCGGCGGTATAGGTCAGGTCAAGCTTGCGCTCAGCGCTGAACTTGGTCAGATATGGGATGTGCTGAAAGAAATTGGCGTCCAGTTCCTTTTCGGCAACAGCAACATTAGGCCGGACATAGTCGCTCATTTCCACAATAACCAGGTTGATGCCCTCTTTTTCCAGCAGCGGTTTGACAACATTGAGGATTTCAGCGTGAGGTACGGCTGTGGCGCCTACTTTTATCGTCTTCTTTTCCGGGGCGGCCGGAGCGGCTGCTTCCTTGCCGCCGCAGCCGGCAACCAGGGTAGCCAAGGCTAAAAACGCAGTCAATATGAATAGGGTAATTTTTTTCATTATGGATTCCTCCTAAAATTAGTTAGCATAGTTTGCGGGCGACAGATGGAGAAGTAACCTGATATCCTCCCTTCATGGAAAAAAGTAAAGCCTCTCCGGCAGTGCGAAGAGGCTTGTTTACCCAGTTCTTCATCTGCCAGGATGCAAATCATCCTGTTGGAATTGGCACCGTTCGCAATACGCGATGGTTGCCGCGGCGTCATTGGGCCATTCCCTCAGCCAACTCTTGATGAACAATATTTAATTACGGAATTATAGTATCATGGGTTATGTCCGCTGTCAATAGAAAATTATGAGTGAATCTATGTAGTAAAAACAGAAAAAAAGGGTATGGTATGGATAAGTTTTAATTAAATAAAGTTTGAAAGTATTAAAGAAGGAAAATCTAGTAAAATAGCGAATAAATATACAACAAGCTAGTATATAGGGAGGCGTAATAGCATGCCGGCAAATCCCAAATTAAAAGACAAACTTACGGATCAACTCTTCCAGGCCATTTTGGCCTTGCAAACTGAGGATGAATGCTATCAGTTTTTTGAAGATGTCTGCACAATCGGTGAACTTAAGGCTATGGCCCAGCGGCTGGAAGTAGCCCGTCTGCTGAAAGCAGGCGTTATTTACGACGATATCGTAGCCGCAACCGGCGCCAGTACAGCCACCATCAGCCGGGTCAAGCGCTGCCTTTTCTACGGGGCGGACGGCTATAAGACGGTATTAGCCCGCCTGGATGAGGACCAGGACGACGAGAATGGAGTGGAACAATGAACAAACATTATGTGCCGCAAATTCCCTATGGCACACGGGATTTACTGCCCCGGGAAGCCAAGCAGAAGCGCCTGGTGGAGGGCGCTTTGGCCGAGCTGTTTTCCCGGTGGGGTTACGATGAAGTGGTTACCCCAACCTTTGAGTATATGGAGACACTGACGGCTGGGGCCGGCAATGATATACACCAGCATGTCTTCAAATTTTTTGACAAAAATAACCGCATTCTTGCCCTGCGGCCGGATCTGACAACGCCCATTGCCCGGGTGGTGGCCACCAGGCTGAAGGAAGCGCCGCTGCCGCTCAGATTATTCTATCTGACCAATGTGTTCCGCCATGAACAGGCCCAGGCCGGCCGGCAATGTGAATTTTACCAGGCCGGTGTGGAGCTTTTGGGCGCGCCCGGACCGGCGGCCGATGCCGAAGTGGTGGCGCTGGCGGTCGAGGCCATGCTGGAAGCGGGGTTAACCAATTTCCAGATCAGCCTGGGGCAGGTTGATTTCATCAACGGCCTTATGGCGGAAAGCGGACTTAAGTTTGAGCATCAGCAGCAGATCAAATGTGCGATGGTAAGCCGGGATTTGGTAGGCCTGGGCGAGATTTTGGCCCAAAGCGGCCTTGCTCCGGCTACGCAGGCATTGCTGAAACAAATACCGCTGCTGCATGGGCGGGAAGATATGCTGGCGAATGCCTACCGGCTTGTCAGCAACGGGCTCAGCCGGGCGGCGCTCGATAATCTGGACGAGATTCGCCAGTTGCTGGCCGGCTACGGTGTTGACCGGTATGTTAATTTTGATCTGGGGATTATTCGGGATTTCGACTATTATACCGGCATGGTATTTGAGGGTTATACGCCGGGCTTAGGCTTTCCGCTATGCGGCGGCGGCCGCTATGACAATATGCTGGCCTCCATGGGAGTCCCCAATCCGGCAACCGGCTTTGCGATGGGGATTGAACGGGTGTTATTGGCTTTGGAACGTCAGGGCATCGGCGTCAGTGTGCGTGGCCGGGATGTGTATATCGCCTGGGCGGAAGGAAAACTCCCGGAGGCTATTGCGGCCGCCAATAAATGCCGGAAAGCAGGCCGGCGGGCTGAAATGGCTCTGACCGGGGTATCCAGACAGGCCGCGGCAAGCACCGTCCGGGAACAAGAATATGAAGAGCTGATTTATATTGAGTAAACG
>JAEZQV010000314.1 GCA_023441125.1 Bacillota bacterium | reverse complement strand
GTTACAGCCAGTAGCATAGACGGCCTCCTAAACAAATACATACTCGCATATGGTTTATTATGCCACAAGGCTAACTTGTGCATCCCAATAATAAAGTTATCGAATAAAATTAGTCCTCGTCTGATTGGACGAGGACTAATTTGCCGTATATCTCCATCAATTCCTTTATGGAATACTTAAAAGGATGGTAGCGGCGGCGCCATTTGGTAAGGCGGCAGTACTGCCCACACGGGTGATTTGTATTGATAACAGATCACATTGATTGACAAGCAGGCTCGCAGCTGTCACTGCGCAACAGTTTGGCGGATTAGGACCGGCTACTGTTGCCAGTATCCCGGTAAGGACAGGAGTAACTCCACAATCTGTACTTCTAACTAGCTCGGCAGTTACTGACTGCCCCACAGTTAAGACTTCGTCCCGAATGCTGAAAATTAAGCCTGTAATGATTGCGGTCTGTGGTACGACTACCGTATTGCGTATAAAATCAGAGGATGCGCTGCCTAGCCCCATGAAATTGTTAATGTTAATAGCGAGATTTGAACCTAAATAAATCGTGGTGCCGCCTACCCCGGTAGCGCCGGTAGCGCCAGTGAGCCCGGTAGCACCTGTGGCCCCGGCAAGCCCGACGCCGGTAGCGCCTGTAGCGCCGGTAGCGCCAGTGAGCCCGGTAGCACCTGTGGCCCCGGCAAGCCCGACGCCGGTAGCACCCGTAGCGCCGGTAGCGCCAGTGAGCCCGGTAGCACCTGTGGCCCCGGCAAGCCCGACGCCGGTAGCGCCCGTAGCGCCGGTAGCACCCGTGAGCCCGGTAGCACCTGTGGCGCCGGCAAGTCCGGCACCGGTAGCGCCGGTAGCGCCGGTAGCACCCGTGAGTCCGGTAGCGCCTGTGGCGCCGGCAAGTCCGGCGCCGGTAGCCCCGGTAGCGCCAGTAGCGCCCGTGACGCCGGTAACGCCAGTAGCGCCGGTAGTTCCTGCGCCGGTGGCCCCGGTAGCGCCGGTAGCTCCCGTCGCACCCGTAGCGCCAGCGCCAGTAGCACCCGTAGGCACATGGCCACAGGCGGTGCATTTAGTTAGCAGTTCCAAGGCTTCTTTAAAACCAAATACTTTCAGAGCATCGAAATCGTCTGACATTTTATTTCTCCTTCCCTTATCGCCCAAGCGCGATTTGTCTATTTTACTCGTTGACATAATTCTCTTATATATCATATTCAGATGCCACGAAAATGTACTACATATCTTAGCTCCTTTTCCAATCTCCCCTTTACCATAAAGGGAATATCCCGGAAAAAGGAATAAGCTGTTAAGGACAGCTGCGCTGCAAGTAAGATTGCCAAGATATTATAAAAATTGACGGCCACCTCAATGGCCGTCAATTTTTTACAATACAGCAGGACTTGGATTTGCTACCATGACTGAGTAGAAAGGGAGGCTTATAAAAATGAAACTCGTTATGGTTATTGATAAAGAACTGCCTGTAGGCATGATTGCCAATACGGCGGCGGTATTAGGGATTAGTCTGAGCAAAATGTTTCCCGCGGGGATTGTTGGACCTGATGTCCAGGATGCCGACGGCAACATACACATTGGTATTACCGCGCAGACCATCCCGGTTTTAGGCGGCAGCAGGGAACAGATCAAGGAAATCCGGGACAGGCTGTTTGCTGCCGCTTACCAAGATGTAACGGCCATTGATTTCAGTGAGGCGGCCCAAAGGAGTCTGGAGTATGCTGATTATACCGGCGCGTTATCCCGGTTGTCCGCTGCAGACCTGTATTATCTGGGCGTTTGCCTGTACGGGCCGAAAAAGAAGGTAAACAAACTAACCGGGAATATGGCTTTGCTGCGGTAGGTATATTACATAATCCGTGCACAGGCTATTCTCTCAAACTCCGCTACCGGTAAGTCCCGCCTTAGCGGCTGTAAGTAAGTTTCCCGGTAATAGGCGGCACCTATATCTTCAACAAGTGTGAGCTTGAACTGTTGGAGAAAATCAAATAAACCGGCTGGATTCAGACCAAAAATCCAGGCCTGATCCTTCTCTTCAAAATACTGCATTAGGTTATCTGCGCCCGGTATTGCTGAGGTTTTGTCTATCACACTTTGCAAGATATACGAAAATACCACTATGCTGCCGGGGGCTGCTTTGGCAATAAATGAGAGGGTGCCCTTTACCGCTTCGGCAGTGATATAGGGAGTGACTCCTTCCCAAATAAAGAAAATGCGCTTTGTAAAGTCAAGCTCTGCAGCGGTTATTACTTCGTCAAGGGTCTGATTGTTAAAGTCAATAGGAATATAGCTGATATTTGCGGGCAATGTTCCCCAGGCTTGTTTGATTTTTGCCTGCTTTATCTTTTGTATCGGCGGCAAATCAACTTCGAGGACTGTTACTTTATTTATCCCTGCTATTCTATAGGGGCGCGTGTCTAAACCCGCTCCCAGAATAACTATCTGATCAATGCCATCATCAATTGCCGTTGTGCATGAATCATCAATATATCTGGTCCTGCACAGCAGAGAGCCCACTACACCCTTTGTCATAAGTTGAAATAGCATACTCTCCATATCTCTGAAGAGCTTAAACTTCATAAGAAACAGGGTTAACCTACTGAAAAAAATCGTAATGACAGGGTCAGTGAACAGGCGTAGCTCTTGCGGCTGATACTGTTCATGCAGCCGTACAGTGGCTACCAGAAAGGCCGTTTTCCAACTTTGTTTGCCTGGCATAGCCTATCTCCTTTCCAGAATCCTTTCTGCGTTTTTCATACTATTCTTCCGCATCATCCCGCGGAAAACATTCGCGGATAACCTCCTTTCCCCAATTGTTCATGGAGTCCATTACGCTGAGAAACCGTAAGCCCCGCGGCGTCAGGCTGTATTCAACCTTGGGAGGAATCACATTATACACTTTGCGGCTGATAAGCCCGTCTGCCTCTAATTCTTTTAACTGATGCGTCAGATAGCTTTGTTTCACCTGGGGAATACTGCGTTGCAACTCTGAGAATCTTTTTGTCCCATCTCTTAAAAGCCAGATAATGACAAGCTTCCACTTACCCCTGACTATCTTTTGAGCTATGCATACACTGCATAGCTCAATTTTTGCTGCCATCGGCTGGGGACATACCAGGCATTCATTAATTATAGAAGTCGGGTTAGCCATATATTTCACTCCTACTACTTTTTTTCGTACTATGTTCAAAAAAAAAGCGTACTTGTTAACTAAAATCCAGATGGTATGATTATAACAGATTGCGATTTAGAAAAGTCCAACAACGGCTTACTGCGCAAAAATTATTTTTTTCAGGAGGAAACAGCATGAGAATCTTAGGCATTTCGGGCAGTCCCGTACCTAACAGCAATACCGACCGGCTGGTATTGCAGGTTTTGAAAGCCAGTGAACTGGATTATGAATTTGTAAAACTCAGCAACATAAATGTGAGGCCATGTTTGGCCTGTAAAGCCTGTGTGGAGGACAACCTTTGCAAAGTGAAGGATGATTTTCCGGCATTGGCGCAAAAACTGCGGGAGGCCGAGGCCGTAGTAATTGGCGGTTATACGCCCTACCGGGTGCTGGACGGTTTTACAAAAGCCTTTTTGGAGAGACTCTGGTCAATGCGGCATTTACATAGCTTAAACGAGAAAAAATATGTTGTTACCATTATATCCGGGTTATTTAAGGAAATCAGAGACTCGGCCCTTACTGCCATGGCCGTGGAATTACAGATGGAAAGAATGCATCATGTAGCTGAATTTGGTATTGAAGGCAATGTACCCTGTCTTACCTGCGGCTATGGCGATGATTGCAAAAACAGCGGCATTCCGCATGTATTCAGTGAGAAAATTATTGCCTCGCCCGACCACTGTGTCGCTGTTGAAGCGCAGCCGGTCTGGGCAGAAGCCACAACGGCAGGACAGCTTTTGGGACAGTATTTGCGGGGAGAAACCCAGACCATTTCCTGTATAACCCCCGGTATATAACCAGCGAACGCAAGATCCGAAGTCCTTTACCGGCTTCGGATCTTTCTCTTGGCGGATGAATTTGAGGACCGGCGGTATAATAGCAGGATTTTCAGCATTTTGCTGAGAATGTAACCAGGTAGATTACAGAAAAACAGGTGGAATTATGAAATTTATTGCTGATTTTCACATACATTCCAAATACTCCAGAGCCACCAGCCGGGATTGCGTGCCTGAAATGCTCGACGTGTGGGCGCGGCGAAAAGGCATTCATGTGCTTGGCACCGGCGACTTTACGCATCCGGCCTGGCGGGCGGAGCTAAAGGAAAAATTTATCCCCGCCGGCGAGGGCTTGTATGCCCTGAAAGACGAGTTCCGCCAGGCGGACAACGTCGCCGGTTCAACGTTTAAACCGCAGTTTGTGGTGTCCGGCGAGATCAGTTCTATCTATAAAAAGAACGGCAGGGTGCGCAAGGTCCATAACCTGATCCTGCTGCCCGGACTGGAGCAGGCCGAAACCATAGCCAGGCGGCTTGAGGCTATCGGCAATTTGCGCTCGGACGGCAGGCCGATCCTGGGCCTTGACAGCCGGGACCTCTTAGAGATTGTCCTGGACGCCTGCCCGGAGGCTATATTTATACCGGCCCATATCTGGACGCCGCATTTCTCCCTGTATGGCGCCTATTCCGGTTTTGACGATATAACCGAGTGTTTCGGCGATCTTACCGGCTACATCTATGCCCTCGAAACCGGCCTGTCCTCCGATCCGCCCATGAACTGGCGTCTGTCGGCTCTGGACAACTATACGCTGGTGTCCAACTCGGACGCTCATTCCCCGGCCAATCTGGCCAGAGAAGCCAATATTTTCGATACCGGCCTTTCTTATCCGTCCATGCTGCAGGCGTTAAAAAACCGCAGTACGCAGGAATTCGCCGGGACAATCGAATTTTTTCCGGAAGAAGGCAAATATCATTATGACGGGCACCGGCACTGCAAGGTGTGTTGTCAGCCTGCAGACACCAAAGCGGCCGGCGGCATCTGCCCGGTATGCGGCGGCCGGCTGACCGTCGGCGTGCTGCACCGCGTGGAAGCCCTGGCTGACCGGGCGGAAGGCTTTAGACCCACGAATGCCAAGCCCTTCGAAAGCCTTGTGCCGCTGCCGGAAATTATCGCCTCATCCCTGGGGGCCACCGTCGCCAGCGGCAAGGTGAAGAAAAAGTACGACCAACTGCTGCAGCAGCTGGGACCGGAGCTGGTTATTCTCCGGGAAGCAGCCTTGCCTGACATTGAACTGGTGGCCGGCCCCTGTATTGCCGAAGGCATCCGCCGGCTGAGAGCCGGCAAGGTCGACATCCTGCCTGGCTTTGACGGTGAATACGGTAAAGTCAAGGTACTGGACCAAGATGACATCGATAGGCTGTCCGGTCAAATGTGCTTTCTGAATGACCAGTTTTTAGCCTGCCGTCCGGCAGCCGCCATTGCTGAAACTGCTGCCGGCCTGACGGCGCCGGTCAAGGAACCGGCGCCGGTGCCTGCGGCCCTGCCGCCGGCCAAGCAAGAGCCGGCCGGGCCAACCGTGACAGCAGCCCTGCCGTATGGCCTGAACCAGGAACAATGGGAGGCTGTTGCTGCGCCTGACCAGGCCATTGCCGTCATTGCCGGGCCGGGAACCGGCAAGACCAAAACCCTGGTAAGCCGCATTGCCTATCTGGTTGAGCAGTGCGGGGTCGAACCTGGAGAGATTACGGCCGTCACGTTTACCAATAAGGCGGCCCAGGAGATGAAGAGCCGCCTTCAGCAGCATTTCAAGAACAAGCGGCTGGTCAATGCCATGACCATCGGCACCTTTCACGCCATCTGCCTGCGGCTGCTGACCTCCTGGCGCGGCAAAAACAATGTGACTATTATTGATGAATATAACGTCCGTTCCATTATCGAAGAACTGGTAAAGAGCAGGCAACTGGCCATTTCGCCCCGGGATGCCCTGAAGGAGATTTCGCTCCTGAAAAACGGTGCAATGTCGGCGGACGATATGGAAAAAAACGATATTACCGCCAGGCTCTATGCTGCCTACTGCGCCCAGCTTAAAGAGTACGGCGTCATGGATTATGACGATATCCTCCTGGAGGTGTTGCGCCGGTTTGAAGATGCGGACAGCGGGGACGGAGCAGAGCGTGTGACACCCGTTTGCTCCCATCTTCTGGTGGACGAGTTCCAGGACATCAACGGCATTCAGTTCCGTCTGATTAAGGCGTGGGGCAAAAACTGTGAGAGTATCTTTGTGATCGGTGACCCCGACCAAGCCATCTATGGGTTCCGGGGTTCGGATTTCCGTTATTTTGCCCGGTTCACCGCCGCGTTCCCCGCTATCCGGCAGGTTGAGCTGACGCAGAATTACCGCTCCACCCCGGAGGTCATTGCCGCTGCCCAGGCGGTAATCGCCCGCAAACTAGCGGGGGATAAAAGCTGCTCCTTGGCTGCCAATAGAGAAAGCGGCGGTAAAGTGCGGCAGATCGACAACCAGAATGAGTTTTCCGAAGCCATTTTTGTCGCCAAGGAAATCAACCGGCTGGTCGGCGGGATTGATATGCTGGCTGCACACCTTGAAACGGCGCCCCGCAAGCATAAGCCGGCGAGCCGGCAGGCCCGCGGTTTCGCCGATATTGCCGTCTTATACCGCACCAACCGCCAGGCCGATGTTCTCGAACAATGCTTTGTACAGGAAGGGATTCCCTATGTGGTTGTCGGCAAGGATGATTTCCTGGCCGAAAAACCGGTTCGCGAAACGCTGGCATTCTTTAAGTTTTTGCTTAATCCCGGCGATATTACAGCCCTGCTCACCTGTCTCAAAGCCAACAACATCTATACGCCTGAGCTGAATTTAAAAATTCTGGACAGCTATAATGCCGGTGAGAAAGGCATTGCCGCCCTGGAACAGCTGTTGGCCGCAACGCCCTGGCCGCTCAATAAGCCGGGTGATCCGCAAGTCTTTATCGCCCTGTTGAAAAAATACGCGCCACTCATCCGGAAGGAAACACCGGGAAAGCTTATCGATGACTGGATCAGCGACAACCACCTGGCCGGGATAAAGTGCCTGGAACTGCTTGTACATACCGCGGTCCAGCACCAGGATATGACGTCCTTTATCCAGAACCTCCTGCTGGGCCGGGATAGTGACGTTGTCCGCAGCAGCGGCAAGGTCTATTCGCCGGATGCCGTCACGCTGATGACCATGCATGCGGCCAAGGGCCTGGAGTTTCCGGTAACCTTTATTTGCGGCGTAAACGACGGCCTGATTCCCTTGCGCAGCGGCCTGGCCGAATTGGATATGGATGAGGAACGGCGGTTGTTCTATGTCGGCATGACC
>JAEZQV010000241.1 GCA_023441125.1 Bacillota bacterium | reverse complement strand
TCCCTGGGGCGTATTGGCAAAATCATAATTCAGCACATATTCATAATTCAGAAATTCCTGTAAGGTAAAATCCACGGCCAGACCGGTCTGATGCTCGCTGGCGCCGGGAGGCGCAACCAGCTTCTGCGCTATGGCCTCAGCCTGGTCACCGTACTCGGGGCGCAGACTGGCAATTTTGTTGGCGTATACGGCAACCTGAGTCTGATAAGACCGGTAGCCGCTGTAAACAACCAGACCATGTATTCCCTCACGTTCGGCAGCATCCAACAGGGTTTGCAGAGCATCCGCCGCCATTTTGCGCAAATATACACCATGAATGGCGCACAGATCTGGCGGCTCCTGATTGGCGCCCATGCGAACGGCCTTATTGACGAGAATGAGTTCCGGCAGATTTTTGTCTAGTACCGGTTTGGTGGCCGGCGTAACATTGGCCTGCGCGGCTGCGGATTTTTCCGGGTTCGCGATATTTTGGCCGGCAGCGGGAAGGCCTTTGCCGGGCGCATGATAGAGCATATAACCGGCCAGCGGCAGGATAATGCAGAGCAAGGCAACTGCCAAAAATACAAAACGTCGCTGAAAGAGTGTCATACTCATACCTTCCATCTAGTTGGCATTAGTCCAGGAAAACTACTCATATATACTATAGCAAACTTTTCAGGATAAATGCTTAAGAATTTCTTAACTTGCCGATTTTTTCTCATGGTAATTCATTACATAGACAAAGCTTCCGCTTATATGTGGGCGGAGGCTTTGTTGCTGTTTATAATCAATCTCTACAGAATAAAATTATTTAGAGAGGATGTATACCAGAAGGTTTTCTGACATTTTTAGCGAATAAATTCAATGAATTGACAATATTCTCAACAAGAGAACATAAAGGCAGGTGTGTATATTTATGAGTATGCATACAGACAAAGGGGATATTTTAGCTCTTCCGGACAACTACCAGCAGTTTTATCAGGAGATAGCGCGTTTTATTCCGCCCCAGCATATTTTTGCCGATCCCATCCGAACCCTGGCTTATGGCGTAGATGCCAGCCTCTACCGTATTACGCCCAAACTGGTTGTCAAGATCAGGACAGCAAAAGAGGTTGCGGCTATTTTCAAAATTGCCGGTCGGCTGAACACGCCTGTCACGATTCGCGCTGCCGGCACAAGCTTGTCCGGGCAGGCGCTTACCGATTCGGTACTGCTGCTCATGGCCGGGGGCTGGAGTCAGTACCAGATTGACGATCAGGGTGAAACCATCATGCTGGAACCCGGAATTTTAGGGGCAGAGGCCAATTATTATTTAAAGCCGTATGCCCGGAAGATAGGACCGGACCCGGCTTCCATCAATTATGCCATGATTGGCGGTATTGCCGCCAACAATGCCAGCGGCATGTGCTGTGGAACGGCCGACAACAGCTATAAAACGATCGCGGCCATGAAGATCATCTTTGCCGACGGCTCGCTGCTGGATACGGCTGATCCTGACTCTTGCCGCTTATTTATCGCCAATCATCCGCAATGGATAACCGCGCTAGAGAACATGCGGGACGAAATTAACGCCGATCCCCAGCTTAAAGAGACGATTGCCCGCAAATTCAAAATCAAAAATACGACCGGGTATGGCATCAATGCATTTATCGATTATCATCATCCTATTGATATTATCAGCCACCTGATGATTGGTTCGGAAGGAACACTGGGCTTTATTGCCGGTGTAACTTATAAAACCGTTGTTGAGCATGCCCATAAGGCTTCGGCGCTCATGATTTTTCCGGACATTAAACAGGCCTGCCTCGCCGTAATGCGGCTGGAGCGGCCGTTGGTAGCCGCCGCCGAGTTACTGGACCGGACCTCGCTCAGATCGGTCGAAGATAATGCCGGCATGCCGGCCTATTTAAAAACACTGGATGAAGAGGCGACGGCGCTGCTGGTGGAAATCAGGGCGCTGGACCGGGCCGCCCTGGAGGAGAGCATTAAAGACACGGTGAACCGCCTGGCGGATATTCCGGTTGTTTTCCCCATTACCTTTACTGATGTCCGGGCTGAGTACGAGCAGTTGTGGAAAATCCGCTCCGGCATTTTCCCTGCTGTTGGGGGGATACGCCGGCAGGGAACGTCGGTTATCATTGAAGATATTGCCTTCCCCAAGGAACTGCTGGCCGACGCCGTCCTGGCTTTGCGGGAGTGCATGAACCGGCACGGTTACCAGGACGGGATTATTTATGGTCATGCGCTGGATGGCAATGTCCACTTTGTTTTTACCCAGACCTTTGACGGGCCGGCTGATGTCAAACGGTACCAGGATTTTATCAACGACGTATGCGGCATGGCGGTCGAGCGGTTTGACGCCTCGCTCAAGGCCGAACACGGCACCGGCCGGAATATGGCGCCGTTCGTAGAACTGGAATGGGGGCAAAAAGCTTATACCTACATGCGGGCCATCAAGCATGTTTTTGATCCGGAGAACTTGCTCAATCCGGATGTGGTGATTACCGCTAACCCCAATGTATATCTGGAAAATTTAAAACTAATGCCAGCGGTCAATGAAATAGTCGACAAATGCATGGAATGCGGCTTTTGCGAAATTAACTGTCCGTCGCTGCATTTAACCAGTAGCCCACGGCAGCGCATTGCCGTTCAGCGGGAGATTGCCTTGCTGCGCGCCGCCGGTACCGCAAGTGAACGGCTGCGCCGGCTGGAGCGCGATTACGCCTACTTTGGCGAGGAAACCTGTGCGGCCGACGGTCTGTGCCAAACCACTTGCCCGCTGGCCATCAATACCGGCAGTTTCACCAAGCACCTGCGTTCCAGGCAGACTTCAGCCCGGGGGCGCAGGCTGGCCAAATTTGTGGCGGAACACTTCGGCGGGGTGACCTCGCTGGCAAAACTCGGCTTGGCCGGCGCTCACCTGGCGCATACCGCGCTGGGTACCTGTGCCTTTGCTGCTGTGGCCAAAACAGCCCGTTCTGTTAGCGGCGGCCGGGTGCCCCAATGGAATAAGTGGCTGCCCAAAGCCAGCGCCAGGGTGGAATTGACGCCGGCCGCGCAAAATTCCGGCCGCAAAATTGTGTATTTCCCCAGCTGCGTGAGCCGCACTATGGGACCGGCTAAGGCGGATAAAGACCAGCGGTCGCTGCATCAGGTCATGCTGTCGCTGCTTAAGAAAGCCGGCTATACCGTCATTTTCCCGCCTGATATGGCTGATTTGTGCTGTGGCATGCCACTCGAAAGCAAAGGCTATTTTGAGGCGGCCGATGAAATGAGCGCCGCTCTGGAAAAAGTACTGCTGACCTGCAGCAATAACGGCGAATACCCGGTACTATGCGACACCAGCCCGTGTGTATACCGGATGAAGCGCGTGATGGATAAGCGGCTCACGCTTCTGGATACGGTTGAATTTATTCACGATTATCTGCTTGGCGAACTGGAGCTTGTAAAATCACCGGAAACCGTTGCGGTGCATGTCACCTGCAGTGCGACCAAAATGGGGCTTACGGAAAAATTCCGGGCGATCGCCGAAGCGTGTGCGGCCAAGGTAATCCTGCCGGAAAAAGTGAAATGCTGTGGCTTTGCCGGTGACAAAGGCTTCGAAGTTCCGGAACTCAATGAATCGGCGCTGGCTCATTTAAAGGAAGCCATCCCGGCCGAATGCGGCTGCGGCTATTCCAACAGCCGGACCTGCGAAATTGGCCTGGCGGACAAAAGCGGTATCAGCTATCAATCTATCGCCTACCTGGTTGACAGGTGCGCCTTGGAAAAAATCCCTGGTTAACACCTAAGCCGGCTAACCGGCCGGCAGATAATTTATAAGAAACTCCTGCTAAATTTTGTTCAATTTGGCAGGAGTTTTGCATCTTTAAGATAAAATAATATATAATGTGTTAATCCATTTTTGCGTCCGGTTATTCTGATTTAAATTAACGAAATATAAAAAATAAAAGGCGGTTATTTAGTAATGAAAAAACCATTGTTTATCGGTTCTGCAGTAGCTGTTGTCACTCCCTTTACCGATGATGGCGTTGATTATGAGTCATTAGCCAAACTGATTGAGTTTCAAATTAAAGGCGGCTCAGATGCCATTGTAATCTGTGGCACCACCGGCGAGGCCTCTACCATGCCTGATGACGAGCATATTGCCGTTATCAAATTTGCGGTGGAAACGGTCGGCAAGCGGGTACCGGTTATTGCCGGCGCGGGCAGCAACGACACCCGGCATGCCCTTGAATTAACCAAAGCGTCCGAAGCGGTAGGCGCTGACGGCATATTATCGGTTACTCCCTATTACAATAAAGCCACGCAAAAAGGTCTGTACGAACATTTTAAAGCGATCGCCAACTGTGTCAAGATTCCCATCATCTTATATAATGTGCCCAGCCGGACCAACCTGAATCTGAATCCCGAGACCATTAAAGACTTAGCCGCCCTGGATAATATTATTGCGGTAAAAGAATGCAATCTCGGCCAGGTCGGGGATGTAATTAATTTGTGCGGTGAGGACTTTGCGGTGTATTCCGGTGAAGACGGCAATATTCTGCCGGTATTGTCCCTGGGGGGAAAAGGCGTTATTTCGACCATGGCCAATGTTATTCCGCAAGATACGCATGCCATGGTGGCGAAATTTTTCGCGGGAGATATTAAGGGCGCTACCAAGCTGCAGCTTAAAACACTTAATCTCATCAAAGCCCTGTTTAGTGAAGTAAACCCTATCCCGGTCAAAGCGGCAGTAAAACTGCTGGGGTTTGAGGTCGGTAAATGCCGGATGCCGTTAACCGAGCTCAGTGACAGCAATCTGGAGCTTCTGCGCCAGGAAATGAAAGCGTACGGCTTACTCTAAGCACAGAAAAATTCCCCGTTTGCTTACCTTGCGAACGGGGAATTTTATTTGCTGCTATCAGATACAATGCCGGCGTCGTTCGCGAAACGTTAATACCTCCACGACGGAAAGGCGGTTATTAAAATGTAAATCAATCACCTGGCCGTTTCTGCGGATTACCGTTGGTTTCGCCGACATAAAGTGGGGAAAATGCACAACCTCCGCCTGGCTGCCGTCACTTAACAGGACAGTGGCCCCCAGCAAGGTATGGCAGATATTTCTGATCAGGAGCATACAGCATTTTTTGTCAAGGCGTACATACATATCATTGAACAATGTTTCCAGGGCGGTAAACGGCGTTACGCTTTTTTGAAATACCCGTTCGGTGGTCATGGCATTATACACATCGGCCACGGCTACTATTTTGGCATAGGTATGGATACTGTGGGCAAGCAGCTTCTGGGGGTAGCCTTCGCCATTTTCCCGCTCATGATGCTGCAATATTGCAGATTGCACTGCGGTCGGCACCGCCGGCGTCTTGTTTGCCAGGTAGTAGCCATACACCGTATGCAGTTTCATGTTTTCCAGCTCTGTGGGGGTGAGCCTGCCCGGTTTTTCCAGTATTGACCGGGGAAGCCGCGTTTTACCGATATCGTGTAACAGCCCGCTTAGTATCAGCATTTTTACCTGGTCAACAGGCAGGCCAAGCCATGATCCCAGTGCGCCTGCTATGATGCCGGTATCTACAGCGTGGCGGCTGGTGTAGTCGATAAATGGTTTTGCTGTGTAGAGGTTAGCCAGAACAGAGCGCCGCTGGGACAACTGATTCAGGCTGAGCGTAGCCAATTCACGAAACGCCTCATAGGGCAGAGTTTCATTTGTCCGCATATGTACGAATAGTTTGTCGGTTAATTTTACGGCCTTGGTATATTGCTGTAAAAATACAAAATCGTCTTCCTCCAGGGCTGCTTTTACTACGGTCAGCCGGCTATGTTCCCCGGCAGTACCGTCTTTGGCAGTCTCTTTGACCTGAATGGTTTGAATGCCCCACCTGACCAGGCGATGAATAACATTGGCCGTCAGTACCGTGTTTTCTTGCAGGATCAGCTGGTTTTTCTGCCATACTTCCTCGGCGGTAACCATACCCGGCTGTGCTGCCTTTGTCAGTAATAATGTCGCCATACTCCTTACAACCCTCCGCTTTGACCCAACGTTCGCACTTTTTATTGATAAATAAAAGATATAATAACTAAAATGTAAATATATGTAAATTATACAATCGATTTACAGATATTGCAATTCAATTTCGACGATGGTACATTAATTTACCAATTTTTGTAGTAGGAAAGAATTGCGGGGAATGCAGGTAGACATAAGTGAAGTGAATTACTTGACAGGTATTTGATAGTACATTACAATAGATACAAAGCATAATGATTAATACGATATATCTAGCTGAGTCATAGTAGACTTTCTCGCAAACGGTGTGAGAAAGTCTTTTTTTGTTTAATTTGACTGCAACCTGTTGCACGTTTGTTGTAAGGGCTGGGGTTTTGACTACAAGAGAGGAGGATTTCGTATGCCTATACTGCTTGAATGCTTGCTGCAGGCGCTTTTACCGATCGCCCGTATCACCGGCGGCTATGCCACTATTACTGATCGAGAGGGCGTCAGGATTAAAACTGTGGATTCGGAAGGGCGGGAAGTCCAAACCCTGAAAGGCAAGGTGTTTGATTTGGCCCGGGAAGCCGGGCAGTGCGGCCGGGTGAGTGTGGGTCCGTCCCAAATTACCGAAGGCGCTGAAGCCTGGAG
>JAEZQV010000091.1 GCA_023441125.1 Bacillota bacterium | reverse complement strand
ATATGACAAAAGTAACAGTCGTAAAAGCCGAGTCCTACGACCAACAAGTGGTAGAGCAGGCGATGGCAGAGATATTGGCTGAATTTGGTGGTATGTCGCAGTATGTACAGCCCGGCGACAGAGTCTTAATAAAGCCCAACATGCTTGAAGGCGTGGACAAGGATAAGGCGGTCACCACCCGGCCCGAAGTGGTCAGAGCCGTAATCAGACAGGTAAAAGCCGCTGGTGGTGTGCCGTTTGTCGGTGATTCACCGGCGCTGGGCAATGTTAGGAAAGTGGCCGAGATCACGGGCATTGCACAAGTATGTGCACAAGAGGAAGCCATGCTATTGCCTTTTGAAAAGGCGGCTGTTGTGCAACACCCGGACGGGCTGTTTATTAAAAATTTTGCGTTAGCGCAGGAATTGCAGCAGGTCGATAAAGTGATTTCGGTTGCCAAAATGAAGACCCATTCCCTGATGGGCATAACCGGGGGCGTAAAGAACCTGTTTGGGTTTATTGTCGGACCTTATAAGGCCCAGTTCCACCTGCGCATGCAGAAACAACGGGACTTTGCCGCTATGCTGGCCGATTTGAATCAGGCGGTGAAGCCGGTGCTTTATGTTATTGACGGTATTATCGGCATGGAGGGCAACGGTCCCCGCAACGGGAACCCGGTAAAAACCGGGGTTCTTCTTGCCGGGACCAATGGGTTTGCCGTGGATATGGTTATGGCCAAAATTATGGGGTTCCCTGCCGAGAAACTGCCGGTTGCCGCCTGGGCGCTGAGCCGGCAGCTGGCGCCGGAACTGGCGGCAATTGAAATGGCCGGCTCGGCGAAAGACACCGTCGTACCCTATGCCGCCGCCAAGAATCTGGTTGCTTTACAGTCCGCAATACCGCACTGGCTGGCTAACCTTGGGCAGAAGCAGTTAACGGCAAAGCCGGTTATCAAGGACAGCTGTGTCGGCTGCGGACGCTGTGCAGCGCATTGCCCGCCTAAGGCGATACGCATAACCAATGAGCGGGCCAGGCTAAAGCTAAAGGACTGCATACGCTGCTACTGCTGCCAGGAGCTTTGTCCGCATGATGCCGTGGAACTCAAGGAAGGCTTTTTATTAAAACTGGCAGCGCGTCTGACAAAGTAACCTGCAGGGGACTGTCTATCTGCCACCCATCACTATATAGAGCATCAGCAAAAAACCTAAGACAATAATCCAATCCTTAACCCGGGAAACCTTTGGCTGGCGCTGCCGGACACGTTTGGCATGAATACGTTCCCGGGCTTTAATGCGTTCCAGCTCTTCTTCATAGATTCTTTTCTTTTGCTCGGATGTTAGTGGCATCGGTTATCACCCCTAAAGAAATGGTTAACTGGGTACTTTAGCAATCTAATAATAAAATATGACATATTCCATAAAATTCCTTTATTTACATTATTTAATTATAAATTAATCGCATGTGTGCCTGCAGACCAGCAGTCTTCTTGCTGTAAATATAAAAACACAGCCTGATTAGATCAGGGCTGTGTTTTTTGTTGCAGCAAAGGTGCCGTGCCAAATCTTTTACAATTCAATGTCTACCATAGTACCCGGCGCTGCCTGAATACTGGCGATCAGATTCCGCCATTCCGCAGCGGTAAGAAAAGCCTGGCCGGGATCGGCCACAGCGGCCGGTACCCGGAAGTTGACAGTATTGCCAAAGCTGGCGATGGCGAGTATGCCGCCATAAGCAGCCAGAGATATCCGGTCAAATTCGATAACAGGGAGGGCCTGGTCCAGGAAAAACATTTTATTGACGGTTGCTTTCATGATTACCTCCATTTATTACTTGCTGTCAATCCCGAAGCCTGCGCTTTTATTTATAATAGCCGCAGGCCTTACCTAATAACCAGCGCGTCTTCTAAGTTCCACTTTAAGATAATGCCTCGTATTATGTTGATATAGCCTTCCCGGGTTAAGACATTATTCTGGTTAAACAGGGCGATAATTTCTTTACCCATGAGGTATTCGTTTGGCCGTTTCAGGCGGCAGGTATTAAGAAACTTATTGAGAAGCGTCTGGTGCTCAGGGCGGAGGGTGCAGTATTTGACGTGAAGCCAGGCTACAATATACCTTTGTATGATCCGCCATATCAATAACTGTGGATCGCCGGCGAAATTGTCAAAGGGTTTGCTGCCTTTCAAGGCTTTCAAGTGCTCCTGAAAAATGGCTATATTGCTATTTTGAATCGGATAGAATCCTTGAGCCTGGAGGATACGCTGAGCAGCGGCATCCCCGATCATGCTGGCAATTATGCTGCCGATGGCTGTTTCGGTCTGGGTAGCTCCGGCTGTTGCATAAATAAATGGATAATTGTTTTTGTAGTGCAGCAGGCCATGGGTCATTTCGTGGGCTAATGCGTACTCCAGTTCCTCACTGTCCGGATTCCAGTCGGCGTCAAAGTTGATGAGGATATTCTTGTCATTGGGCACGAAGAGCACATGCAAGCCGGCGGATTTTGAAGCAATCGGCTGAACGACAACCGGCCGGCCGGTTTCAAGCTCGACCCATTCTTTAAAATGAATCAACCTGGTAGGACTTATAATTGACATGTTACCGCTCCTTTATCATAACTTTCAGGATTAAGAAAACTACGAAAAGGGAAAGGGCCAATACGAAACTATATTTTTCGGGAAAAAATAATCCGACCTAATGGCCGGATATTGTGTCAGTTGGAGATAGAAAGTAGCAATTAAGAGTCGTACCAAAAGCACTTATAACAGATTATCGCAATTTTTCATAATTTTCTTAAGCCTGGCCGAATAATCACCGGCAACAGGCTGCGATGACAACCTCCCCGGAGGCCTATGCCGCTACATGCTGAAAAAATCAAAAAGGGGAGCAAATATTGTGCTTAGATTCTTTTTAGTGGTTATGCCGTTGGCGTGATTATAATCTGCCTTTAATTTTTTGTCATTAGCCTGCACATAGTTCATGACCGTTGTATACCAAAGTTCGGTAGGTGTTTCGGGAACAACCGGAGTCCAGGAATTAGGATCATAGGTTCTTGTGGTCTTGGCTGTCACTTGCCCGTTACCATTAAAATCAGCCTGCTCTAACAGCATGATTTCCTTTTTATTTGTTCGAAAAATATAATGGCTCAAATTGTAGCGGCCTGTCCATTCATTTGGCGCTGACTTTATCCAAACACTGATTAGCAGATCAGCCAGGTAGGGGTCTTTTTCGTATTTTATTGTTTGTGTATCAAACTGAGCAATCACGAAATCATTGCTCTGGATGTCCACATAGCGGGGTGCAGGTTGACTCACAGGCGCCATGTAAGCTGTCGGCATTTGGCTAAATGTCAGAGCGATAAG
>JAEZQV010000148.1 GCA_023441125.1 Bacillota bacterium | reverse complement strand
GCTTGTGTCCCTTCCGCTTATACCAGTGAGCGTGGGTGTGTTCCTCACAATCATAATCAACAAACTCTACCATGACGCTGGCATCCGCATCCGACCCCCGCCGCACACCCCGGATATCGGCATAAGCGGTGAACCTGACAGGCCATACCTCAACGGCATGGACCGGCTGCCTGGGCCGGCAGGCCACATACAGGGCCTTGACTTCAAAGTGCCCTCTGACGATAACTTTATCGGGTATAACATCCACACTGGTAATCCGCAGCCGTTTGACAAATACGTCGACAATTTGCTCAATAGCCGGCTTGTGCCGTGGTACAACCACATGAATGTCAAGCGACTTCTGGACTTCTCTTTCCCCCAGCACCTGCTGGACCACAATGGACTTCGGGCCGGTGCCGGCCCCGGCTGTACAATAAAGCGGCCGATCCCATGGTTCTATATGTGTCATGATTACCCCCCTTTCGCGCGTCTTATACCATATATATGCAACAGGGGCAAATAAGACACACTTCGCCGGCAGCTGCTACCGGGGCTTGGTCCCTGTTCCCCGGAAACTGGGCGACCGGGTGTAGGCGACAATAAAGTCAATGAATGCCTGCGCAGCCTTCGATAAATATTTGCCCTTTTTCCACGCCAGTCCGATGGTAATAGACAGCGGCTCAGCCAGGGATACGCCCACCAGGTTGGGGTGGTTCCGGATTACCATGCCCATGAGGAAAGATATGCCGACATTGCTGGCCACCATGGCTTTGATGGTCTCAATTTGGTTGGAGGAAAACACGATGCGCGGCGTGAATCCATGCCGGGCGCACTCATCCAGCACCAGCCGCCGGTGAAAAAACTCTTCCTTTAAGAGCACAAAGGCTTCGTCCTTCAGTTGACTGAAACTGACGCTCTGCGCCAGACTGAGCGGGTGGCCGGGCGACAGGCAGAGCATGATCTCTTCCTGGGTAATGGGAATGGTATTGAGCACCGTCGGGTTCTCAGGCAGAATAATCATCCCCAGGTCCAGCTCCTCTTTTTCCAGCATCGTCCTGGCCGCCAAAGACCCTTCCTCATAGACCACCAGATCCAAATTGGGATGGGCACTCTTAAACAGATTGAAAATGTTCGGAAACAGATACGCCCCAATCATTGGCGGCGCAGCAAAGGTAATGGTCCCTTTGTTCAGTTTCCTGAAGTCGTCCATTTCCTCAATTGCCTGGCGAACTTCAAACATGATTTTATCAATTCGGCCATGAAAGGCCAGACCTTCCGTCGTCAGCGTAACTTTTTTCTGACTGCGGTCAAACAAGGTAACGCCCAGTTCCTCTTTCAGTTTTTGAATGGAGCTGGTAATTGACGGCTGGGCTACATGCAGTTCCTCGGCAGCGCGTGTAAAGTTCTGCAAACGGCTGACCGCCTGAAAATATTCCAGTTGACGCAATTCCACCCGCATATCCTCCCATCGCAATAGTTACTACCTATTGTACCATAGATTTTCGGTATTTTGCTTCCTGCCGGGCCAATGCTAAAGTAGTAATGGACGTATTATCAAAATCGTCTAAAAACTATAAGCAGGAAGGAGCTTTTCATTTGAACAGAAATGTTGTAAAAGCCTTGGCAACCATTGCTTTAGGCGCGGCTATCTGGTTTTTTCCCGTACCGCAGGGCCTTAAGCCGGAAGCCTGGCATTTAACAGCCATTTTCGCAGCTACGATCTTCGGCTTCATCCTCCAGCCGCTGCCCATCGGTGCTGTGGCTCTCGCCAGTGTAACCTTCACGGCGCTGGCTGGTGTTCTCAAACCGGCCGAGGCCATCAGCGGGTTTGCCAACACCACCATCTGGCTGATCGTTGCCGCCTTTTTATTTGCCAAAGGGTTCATCAAAACCGGTTTGGGCCGCCGGATCGCCTTTTTGCTGATAAAAGCCATTGGCGACAGCACCCTCAAACTGGGCTACACCCTGGTGCTGAGCGATCTGATTATCAGCCCGGCCACTCCCTCGAATACGGCCCGGGCCGGCGGCATCCTCTTTCCCATTGTCCGCAGTCTCTGCACCGCCTTTGAATCCGAGCCGGGCACAAGCGCCCGCCGGGTTGGCAGTTATCTCATGCAAACAGCTTATCAGGGCAATACCATTACCTCGGCTATGTTTATGACCTCGATGGCCGGAAATCCCCTTATCGCCTTGCTTGCCGCCAAAACACTGAACATCCAGCTCAGCTGGGGTCAATGGGCTTTAGCTTCTGTCGTCCCGGGTATTATCTCCATTCTTGTCGTTCCCTACTTCCTGTATAAGTTTTATCCGCCCGAGATCAAGAAGACGCCGGAGGCTAAAGCCCTGGCGGCAAAAGAGCTTACTGCCATGGGCCCCATGTCCCGCGGCGAAAAAATTGTTGCCAGTGTGTTTATCGGCGCTTTGCTGCTCTGGAGCACCTCGCAGTATACCCAGCTGGACGCGACGGTTGTCGCCCTCTTAGCCGTGGTTGTCATGCTGGCTGCCCAGGTTCTGGAATGGAAAGATGTGCTCGAAGAAAAAGGCGCCTGGGATACGCTGGTGTGGATGGGCGCCCTGGTAGGCCTGGCCGATTACCTTGCCAAACTGGGCTTCATTCCCTGGTTTGCCAAGACCATGGCCGCCAGCATTGTTGGCATTCCCTGGCTGCAGGCCTTTATTGTCCTTACCGTTGTCTATCTCTACGCCCACTATGCCTTTGCCAGCCTGACGGCCCATATCACGGCCATGTATCCGGCCTTTATCGCCGTGGCCGCGGCCGCCGGCGCGCCGCCTTACCTGGTGGCTCTGGCGCTGGCCTTTATGTCCAACCTCTGTATGTCGCTAACCCATTATGCCGCCGGTCCTTCCCCCATTTATTTCGGCGCCGGGTATGTCGAGCAAGGCACCTGGTGGCGGCTGGGGTTCATTATCTCCGTCATCAACCTCATTATCTGGGTAGGCCTTGGCTCCATGTGGTGGAAAGTTCTCGGCCTGTGGTAACAGGTCAACCGTAATGTTTTAAAGCGAGAGGAGAAATTATATGCGTACCATTCAAGCACAGCAAATTACCGCTGCCGTCGCCAAGCTGGCCATTGACGCCAATTACTATCTGGCCGACGACGTGATGCAGGCCCTGACCGCAGGCCAGGCCCAAGAGGAATCCCCTTTAGGCAAAGAGATTTTCGACCAAATTATTCAGAATGCCTGTATTGCGAAGGAGGAAGCCAAGCCCATGTGCCAGGACACCGGCCTGGCCGTCGTCTTTGTCGAGTTAGGCCAGGACGCCTGTGTGGCCGGCGACTCGCTGGAAGCAGCCATCAATGCCGGCGTGGCCAAAGGTTACACCGAAGGCTATCTGCGCAAATCGGCGGTGGCCGAGCCGCTCTTTAACCGTAAAAACACCGGTAATAATACACCGGCCATCATTCATGTGGAAAGTGTTCCCGGCGACCGGATCAAAATTACGCTGGCGCCCAAAGGAGCCGGCAGCGAAAATAAAAGCGCCCTGAAAATGATGATTCCCGCCGACGGCGTAGCAGGAGTGAAGAAGTTCGTTGTGGAAACAATTGAAAATGCCGGTTCCAATCCCTGTCCGCCGATGGTTGTCGGCATAGGTATCGGCGGTACTATGGAAAAAGCCGCCTATCTGGCCAAAAAGGCCCTGATCCGTCCCTTAACCAAACGGAACGAGCACCCCGATTACGCCAGTCTGGAAGCGGAACTCTTAGAGCTTATTAACAAGACCGGCATTGGACCGCAGGGTCTCGGCGGCCGGGTTACCGCCCTGGCGGTCAACATCGAATGGTATCCCACCCATATTGCCAGTTTGCCTGTAGCTGTTAATATCAACTGTCATGCCACCCGGCATGCCGCAGTAGTACTGTAAGGGAGACGAGAGACATGGCTGAACAAATCCGTATTACTACCCCGCTTACTGATGAAACTATAAAAAACTTAAAAGCCGGCGACAGTGTGCTCATCACCGGTGTAATCTACGCCGCGCGCGATGCCGCTCACAAATGTATGGTGGAGGCGCTGGACCGGGGCGAAGAACTGCCGGTGGATTTCACCGGACAGATGGTTTACTATGTCGGCCCGTCCCCGGCCAAGCCGGGTGAACCGATCGGCTCGGCCGGTCCCACCACCAGCGGCCGGATGGACCCGTATGCTCCCCGTCTGCTGGACAAGGGTCTCAAAGGCATGATCGGCAAAGGCTACCGCTCGGCAGCCGTGGTCGACAGCATGAAGAAAAACGGCGTTGTTTATTTTGTAACCACCGGCGGTGCTGCCGCCCTCATTGCCAAAACCATCAAAGCCTATGAAGTCGTGGCGTACGGCGACCTCGGCCCTGAAGCCCTGGCCCGCATGGAAGTGGTTGATTTTCCCGCTATTGTGGCCATTGACAGCACCGGCCGCAATTTCTATCACGAAGGCCAGCAGGCCTACCGGCAGCTTTAAAATTAATAAAAGTTTTGAGGTGAACCATGCTTAACTTTGACGTTCTCGTCATCGGCAGCGGCGGCGCGGGCATGCGGGCCGCCTTGGAAGCCGGCCGTCAGGCCGGCCTTGCGGTCGGCCTGATGACCAAGATGTTCCCCACCCGCTCGGCCACCGGCTGTGCCCAGGGCGGCATCAACGGCTCTCTGCAAAATGCCGACCCCAACGACTCGATAGAAAAGCATATTTTTGATACCGTAAAAGGCAGTGACTATTTAGGCGATCAGGATGCCATCGAGCACTTTGTCACCAATATGCCGGACGCCATCCGGGAACTGGACTACTTCGGCGTCCCATTTTCCCGCGACCCGGAGGGCCGGATTGCCCAGCGCAATTTTGGCGGCGCCTCTTCACCCCGTACCTGTTTTTCAGCGGACGTTACCGGCCATGTTATCCTGCACACCCTGTACGAGCAATGCCTCAAACACGGCGTACAGGTACTGGCCGAATGGTATCTCTTGCAAATCGTTACCGACGAGGGCAAACTGTGCGGCGTTGTGGCCTATGATCTGAAAGGCGGCCAAATCGTGCCCATTGCCGCCAAGGCCATTGTGGTGGCTACCGGCGGCGCCGGCCGCATGTACTGGCTGCGCACCACCAACCCCTTTACCTCGACCGGCGACGGCATTGCCGCCTGTTTCGAGGCCGGCATCCCGGTGAAGGACCCGGAGTTTGTACAGTTCCACCCGACCGGTCTGGCCGGCACCGGCATCTTAATGTCGGAAGCCTCCCGCGGTGAGGGCGGCTATCTTTTAAACAACCAGGGCGAACGCTTTATGGCCCGCTATGCGCCGGAAAAAATGGAGCTGGCCACCCGCGACCTGGTTTCTCAGGCTATTGAGACTGAAATCAAGGAAGGCCGCGGCTTTGGCCAGGGTCTGAGCGCCTATGTCCAGTTGGACCTCAGGCATCTGGGCCGGGAGAAAATTCTGGAACGCCTGCCGCAAATCCGTGAACTGGCGATCACCTTTGAACAGGTCGATCCCATTGAGCAACCCATTCCCATCCGTCCCAGCTGCCACTATTCCATGGGCGGCATTGATGTCATTGACTACCGCACCTGTGCCACGGCCGTAGCCGGCGTTTTCGCCGCCGGCGAAGCGGCCTGCGTGTCGGTGCACGGCGCCAACCGCCTGGGCGGCAACTCACTGGCCGATATCGTGGCGTTTGGCAAGTTTGCCGGCCAGGGCGCCGCCGCTTGTGCCCAACAGCGGCCGGCGGTTGACAGTCAGGCTGTTGAACAGGCTGCCAAGGCCTGGAATGACAGATATACGGCTGTCACCGGCAGAAAGCAGGGGCCAGCCACGGCCGCCATCCGCGACCGCCTGGCGGAAATCATGTGGAACAATGTCGGCGTGTTCCGCACTGCCGGTGAAATGGCAGCAGCCCTTACCGTTGTGGACCGCCTGATTGAAGAATATCAGGCCGTGGCCGTGCCTGATCAAAATAAGCTGTATAACACCGCTTTTGTCAACTATATCGAACTCGGCAGCATGCTTACCCTGGCCAAGGCCGTAGTCCTCGGCGCCCTCCACCGCCAGGAGAGCCGCGGCAGCCACTGCCGCGCCGATTTCCCCGCCCGCGATGACGCCAACTTCCTCAAGCACACCCTGGTGTCCAAGGAAGGTCAGGCGTACAATATATCTTACCGGCCTGTCGTTATTACCAACTATCCGCCGGCAGAAAGGAAATATTGATGCGCCAGATAACATATAAAATTAAGCGATTTGACGGAGCCAAGAACTTCGTTCAGGAATATACCTTCCCGCATCAGCCGGGAAAGACCCTGCTCTGGGGCCTGATTACCATCAAAGAGACGCTTGATCCCACCCTGGCCTTCACGGCGGCCTGCCGTTCGGCTGTATGCGGGGCCTGCGCGATCCGGGTGAACGGCCACGCCTTTTTGGCCTGTGAAACACCCTTGGACGGTATCTTAGACCGTTTCGGCGACGTGCTTACCGTCGAACCCATGCAAAACTTTCAGGTTATCCGCGACCTGGTAGTCGACTGGGAGCCCAAAGCCAAACGTCTGGCCGCCTCGCAGCCGTGGCTGGACCCCAAAGACGAATTCAGCGCCAAGGCAGGCTGCCGGCAAGCCATTGCCGATTTCAAAAAAATCAATCCCCAAATCAACTGTATCCTGTGCGGCGCCTGCGCCTCGGAATGCGCCAAGCTAAGCGCCAACGGCCAGGATTTCCTTGAACCCTTCACCTACTCCAAGGTCTGGAAATTTGTCGCCGACACCCGCGACAAATCGACCGGGGAACGGATCAAAGCCATTCTGGACAAAGGCTTGTGGAAGTGCCTGCATTGTGCGGAATGTGTCACTAAATGCCCCAAAGGCCTGGCCCCCGGTACCGATATTGCCCGCCTGCGCCAGCTGTCGATCAAACTGGGGCATACCGCTGACCCCGGTGCCCGCCACGCGCTGGCCTTCCTGCAGGATATTGAGACTACCGGCCGTCTGAACGAAACCAAACTGTCGGTAAAAACCATCGGTCTCCTGGGTTCGATGGCCAAGCTGCCGTTTGCCCTGCGGCTGCTCCGCCGCGGCAAGCTCAAGCCGTTCCACTCGCCGGGCAAGGTCAAAGGCCATGAGCAAATCGCCGCCATCCTCAAGGCAGTAAGGGAGAGTGAAAAATAATGAAGTACGCATTTTTCCCCGGCTGTGTCCTCGACGGAGCGGCGAAAGAAAACTATATCGCCACCACGGCGGTTGCCAGGACTCTGGGTATTGAGCTGAATGAAATTCCCGGCTGGACGTGCTGCGGGGCTTCCCATGTCCAGGATGTGGATGATCTGGCGGCCACCGCCGTCAATGCCCGCAATATTGCCCTGGCCGAGCAAATGAACCTGCCCTTGCTCACCGTCTGCAACACCTGCACCTTAATGCTGCGAAGCGCCAAGGCCAAACTGGACAACGGCCTGAAAGACAAGGTTAACGGCCTTCTTACCGCTGCCGGCCTCACCTATCAGGGCACCAGCGACATTACTCATTTGCTCTGGGTACTCGTGAACGATTATGGTCTGGACAGGCTGCAAAAGCTTGTTAAAAAACCCTTGCGCGGCCTCAAGGTAGCTGCTTACTACGGGTGCCATATCCTCCGCCCGCCGGCGGTAATGAATTTCGAAGACCACGCCAACCCGCAGTCCCTGGAAATGCTCATCAAGGCGCTTGGCGCTCAGCCGGTCGATTTCGCGGCCAGACTCAGCTGCTGCGGTTTCCATGCCACGTATACGGCGGAACAGGACCTGATCCGCATCACCGGCGAAACTAACCAGTGTGCGGTTAAGGCCGGCGCCGACTGCATTGTCACCCCCTGCCCGCTCTGCCAGATGTCGCTGGACATGAATCAGCCGGAAGGACAGGCCGCGGTTGGCTGTCGGCAGGAAATGCCGGTCCTGCATCTGGCCCAGCTGGTCGGACTGGCCCTCGGCCTTTCCCCGGAACAGCTTGGTCTAAAGATGCATATCGCCGGACGCAATTTGATTAAAGCCAAATTTTAACGGCTCGAAAAAAACGATCAAAATTCTTCTTGCAGATGGATTTGATCGTTTTTTCATTGAAGTTATATAAATAGTGTTAGAGCAGACAAAACAGGCCGATATCGCATTACGAGATACCGGCCTGTTTATCATAATTATATCTTATGCGCTGGGATTGTTGCAGCTATTTACAAGCAATTCGCCGAACTTGTTCAAAAGCATGATCTACATACCCTTGCAACTGACTGAGTTCTTCTGCCGAGAGATGGGCGAAACGCTTCATCATCCGGGTAAAATCCCCTATTGGCACAGGCTTCTCTACTTTATGAGTCAGCGTAATTAAGCCATTCTCCGCTTCCCACAGGGGGAAGTAATTGGTTTCGACCGCTGCTCTGGTTACTTCGACAACTCGGCTGGGGTCAAATTTCCAGCCGGTAGGACACGGTGCCAGTACGTGAATGTAAGCCATCCCTTCCTTAACGGCTTCTTTGGCTTTCAGCAGCTTGCGCATAAAATCCTCGGGATAAGCCAAGGTGGCCGTTGCCGTGTATTTGATTCCATGGTAAGCCATGAGCAGCGGCACATTTTTCGGCGTCCCCTGCCGGCCCCGGCCCCGGCTGCCGACCTGTGTGGTATTGGTCCAACTGCCATACGGGGTGGTGCTGCTTCTTTGTATGCCGGTATTCATATATGCTTCGTTGTCATAACAAATGTAGAGTATCCGTTCGCCTCGTTCGGCCGCCGCCGACAACTGCCCGAAGCCAAGGTCAGCCGTAGCTCCGTCGCCGATGATGGCCAGACAAATCGTTTCTTTACCGATATGCCGGAAATAGCGGGATACACCGGTAGCACTTGACGCCACCTGGGTCATGAGTGTTCCGTAATAAGGTACTTTGGCTTTGGAACTTAAAACATTACAGCTTGGGGCGCCAAACAGCACAATGTCTTTGCCAAGTATCCGCAGGGCATGTCTGTCCACCAGTTCCATGCCGCAGCCGGCACAGTAAGGCAGACCGGGTGACAGCAGGTCTTCACCCATTTGCGCCGCTACAATCCCGGCTTTATCATAAGTGAGAATAGCATGCGGGCAAGCCTTGCTGCACTCTGGGTCATCGCCGCAGTTGTCACATTTCTCCGATTTATGCTCGGCCTTTTGCGGAAAAATTCCGCCATAAGGACATACCAGATTACACAGACTGCAACCTACACACCGTTTAGAGTCCAGTGCCACCGTACCGCTGGCAGACCGGCTGATGGCCCCGGTGGGACAAACACTGAGGCACTCCGGTTGACTGCACTGGTTGCAGGTTAACACCGAATGGAAGCCCTGTTCAGGCAAATCGATTTTTTCGATAACAGGTTCCGGCGACGCTGCTGCCCTGCGGCTGCAGGCTTCCACACAGAGGGTGCACGCTGGCGGGCAATTGGTATCGCGAACCACAAGGGTATTATTTAGCATTTTTCTTTCCTCCTTTACGTTAAACCGCCTGGGTCTTACCCTGTTTGAGCATTAACCAGCAGGCGGTTTCCCTCGGCTTGGCCAGCAGCAGTTCCTGATATTGCCGCACAGGAATCCGGTTTCTGATCAAGTTGAGGAACACTCCGGGATGAATGGCTTTGAGGTTGAGCGCTTCCGCTCCCACCAGATACTCATCCTGGAATAACAGCTTCAGCGACGTGTTGCCGGACTGTTTTTCCAGAGTCTGAAAAGCAGCC
>JAEZQV010000111.1 GCA_023441125.1 Bacillota bacterium | reverse complement strand
GTAGCTGTTGTGCGGCTGGTATAGTCACCGTTCGTAAATGCGGCGGCAGCCCGGCTGATATCGGTTAGCGGCCGGGTAAAGCTGCGGGCGGTAAACAGGCCGACTAAAATGGCGATAACACTGCTGGCCAAGAGCGAGTAAATAAGTAGCTGCTCCAGAGCTTGGGCTGTCCGGGTAGCGCCCGTCACCGGGGCGTAAAGAAACAACGCTGCCGGCGGAGCTGAACCTTGCGTTGGCAGTGGCAAGGCGGCGATGATCGAAGGATCGGTTTTGCGCCATGTTTTTAATACTCTTTGCGCGCCGCTGCTATCCTGCCAGTCGGCTTTTTCCCATAACTCCTTCCAGTTGCTCAACCGTGTGGTTTTTTTCCAGCCTTCCGGTAACTGCCCGGCAATAATCTGGCCGGTTTTGTCCATAATCCAGATATCACCGCCGGCCATGTCACTCATGGCGTCAAGCAGTGCTTCCGACGGTTTTTGACCGTTGGCCAAAAGGGGTGTAACAATAGCCGTGGCAGCCTGGCCTTTGACCAGCAGGTCATGGCGTTTATTATCGATAACATGCTCGCGTACCAGATACGACATTAACAAGCCTACCGTCAGTACACTAACTAAAATGATTGCCAAATGCGACAGCAGCAGTTTGCCAAATATTGAGCGGATCATTTGCCTGTCACCTCAAACTTATAACCTACGCCCCATACGGTATGAATGTAGCTGTATTCCGGATTGTCAATTTTGTGCCGCAGACGTTTAATGGTGGCGTCTACCGTGCGGTCGGCGCCATCAAAGTCGTAGCCCCAAACATTCGTCAGCAATTGGTCGCGGGAAAAGGCCAGTTTGCTGTGACGGGCCAAAAAAACCAGCAGTTCAAATTCTTTCGGTGACAATTGTGCTTTTTCGCCGCCGGAGTACACCGCCTGCGCAGCGGCATCGATACTAATACCGGGAAAATCCAGCCTGGCGCCTTCGATCAGCAGGCCGCTGCGCCGGAGAACAGCCTTAACGCGGGCGATGACTTCTTTGGGGCTGAACGGCTTGGTTATGTAGTCGTCGGCTCCCAGGGAAAAGCCGGTAAGTTTATCGGCCTCGGCGCCTTTGGCCGTTAAAAAGATAACAGGAACCTTGCGTTCGATGGCCTGGCATATTTCCCAGCCTGTTCGTTTGGGCAGCATAACATCCAGGATCAAAAGATCCGGCCGGTGTGTTTCTTCTATTATCAATGCCTCCTGACCGTCCAAAGCGGGAAATACTCTGAACCCTTCCCGCTCCAGATACAGTTGCAAAACTTCTACAATGGCAGGTTCATCATCGGCAAGCAGTACTTTGATCTGTTCCATAAGACACCTCACTTGCATTGTGTATCTAAGAAAATGCTATCATACTCAGGGAGCATTGTAAACAGCAGACGAATTGACAATCGTTAACCGATATTTTATGATTAGGATAACAAACAGGTTCGGGAGTGAAGAACGATGCGGACAGCTGTCCTGGAACTTTTAAAAAATAATGCCGGTCAATATATTTCAGGTGAGGATATCTCCCGCCTGCTCAATGTGTCGCGCACCGCGGTATGGAAGCATATTCGCTCGCTAAAACAGGCCGGCTATGAAATTGAAGCTCATCCCCGCTTAGGCTACGCTCTCCGGCAAAACACCGACCGTCTTTTGCCGGAAGAGATTAGAAGCCACCTGACAAGTAAAATACTGGGCAGGGAGATCCATTACTTCAGTGAACTGGATTCCACGAATAATACGGCTAAGCAACTGGCAGCCGGCGGCTGCCCGGAGGGGACAATTGTTGTGGCCGAAATGCAGAACACCGGCCGGGGACGCCTGGCCCGCGGCTGGTTTTCGCCCTACGGCAAAGGAATATGGTTGTCAGTGGTGCTGCGGCCGCCCTTTAACCCTATGGATGCCGCTAAGTGTACGCTCATGGCGGCGGTTGCCGTAAACAAGGCTATCAATGCCATAAGCGGAACGGGCTGCGGCATTAAATGGCCCAACGATATCCTATGCCAGGGCCGCAAGGTGGTAGGTATTCTTACGGAAATGAATGCCGAAATGGACGCCATCAACTATGTGGTTATGGGCATGGGCATTAATGTCAATATTGATCCTCAGGATTTTCCCGGCGAAATTGCCGCCACCGCCACCTCTTTGGCGGCAGCGGCCGGCTGCCAGATTTCCCGGCTGAAGCTGCTGACGGCTGTTCTGGCCGAATTGGAGCAGGCCTATAACACCGTTAAAACATCCGGGTTTCAACCGGTGCTGGCCGAGTGGAAAAAGCAGTCCATAACCCTTGGCCAGCAGGTGGATGTACATGGCGTAGACAGAAGCTTTACCGGTCTGGCTACCGACATTGACGCCGACGGTGCGTTGCTGGTTGAGACAGCAGCCGGCCTGGAACGGGTGTTGGCCGGGGATGTATCCATTCGCCCGGCGTCAGGCCGGATGTAGTGAGGAGGTCTTATTGATGCTGCCGAAAAGTATGGCGCTCACCAGTTTATTTGCCGCTCTGCTGGTCGTAAGTGCACAGGTATCCATTCCGCTAGGGCCTGTCCCGATTACCCTGCAGATTATGTTTGTGCTGCTGGCCGGCACGGTGTTAGGCAGCCGTCTGGGGCCGGCCAGCGTTGCCGTCTGGGTTCTGCTGGGTATGTTTGGGTTACCTGTATTTGCACAGGGAAAAGCCGGCGCAGCGGTGCTGATTGGACCGACCGGCGGCTATATTTTAGGCTATTTTATTTGTACGTATATTGTTGGCTATGTCGCGGAACACTTTGCAGTAACCTATAAATATACCGCCATAGCCATGCTCATTGGCCTGGCCTTTATTTACGGCGCCGGCCTGGCCGGGTTTATGCTTTCTTTTCAATATGTCCTGCACAAAGCCATGACTGTGGAGCGGGCTTTAAATTTAGCGGTCTGGCCGTTTTTGCCGTTGGATATTGTTAAGACCGCGGTTGCCGTTTATATCGGCGTACGGGTGCGGCGGGCGTTGCTTAAAGCGGGGTTGCTGGAGCTAAGGCGGCCAAGCTAAGTTGTGAAGGTCAGCTTGCGCCTTATATTTACAATTTCTCTGCTTTTAAGGTACAATAATAGCTGCTAAACAAATAAGGCCGCTTGGTAGTGACCGGCGGCTTAACGCTTTTACAGGGGGATTTTGCTAATGTTACTTGTCTTTGATGTTGGCAATACCAACATTGTCTTAGGAGTTTATGAGGGAGAAGAACTCACATATCACTGGCGGGTGTCAACCGATAAACAAAAGACCGGCGATGAGTACGGCATGCTGATATACAGCCTGTTTGCTTATCGGGGTATAAAAATGGAGGACATTGAAGCCATTGTTATTTCCTCTGTTGTGCCGCCGCTTATTGTCCCGTTAACCAGAATGTGCCAGCGGTATTTTAATGTTGATCCGCTTGTTGTCGGACCGGGCGTAAAGACCGGGATTTGCATCAAATATGAAAATCCGCGGGAAGTTGGCGCCGACCGTATTGTTAATGCCATAGCGGCTTATGCTAAATATGGCGGACCGTTAATTATTGTTGACTTTGGTACAGCCACTACCTTTTGCGCCCTGGCGGAAAACGGGGATTACCTTGGCGGCGCCATTGCGCCGGGTATCGGTATTTCGACAGAGGCCTTGTTCCAACGGGCTGCCAAACTGCCCCGTATTGAGCTTATCAAACCGAAAACAGTAATTTGCCGCAATACCATTAACAGCATGCAATCCGGCATTATTTATGGTTTTGTTGGACAGGTTGATGAAATTGTCCGCCGCATGCGCGCTGAGCTGGGAAAGGAAGTTACCGTTGTTGCTACCGGTGGTCTGGCCAATTTGATCGCGCAGGAGTCTCATACCATTGACAAGGTGGATACTTTCCTGACCCTGGAAGGGCTGAGATTGATTTACGAACGCAACCGGCAATAACCGTTTATTTACCAACAGCCTGAGGCGGCCAGCAACTGGCCGCTTTTTATCTAGGAGGAATTATGCGTATCGGCAAACTTACACTTGCCAATCCGGTAATACTGGCTCCCATGGCCGGGGTTACCGATTTGCCCTTTCGCCTGCTGGCCAAAGAAATGGGCTGCGGTCTGGTGTATTCGGAAATGGTAAGTGATAAAGGTCTCATTTATGACAATGTGCACACCAAAAAAATGCTGGCGATGGATGAGCGGGAACGGCCGATTGCTTTGCAGATCTTTGGTTCGGAGCCTGAGAGTATGGGGCAAGCGGCCAAAATTGTCGCCGCTGCCGGCGTCGATGTCATCGACATTAACATGGGGTGCCCTACGCCCAAGATTGTTAAAAATGGCGAGGGTTCGGCCCTCATGCGCAACCCTGATTTGGCCGGACGCATTATTGCTGCGGTAGTGAAGGCCGCCGGCGATATTCCGGTGACTGTCAAATTTCGCAAGGGCTGGGACGAGAAATCGGTCAATGCCGTGCAAATTGCCCGGCTGGCTGAAGCGGCCGGTGCGTCCGCTGTCAGTGTACATGGGCGCACCCGGGAACAGTTTTATTCCGGTCAGGCTGACTGGAATATAATCCGGGAAGTAAAGCAGGCGGTCAAGATACCTGTTACCGGCAACGGGGATATCCGCACACCTGAGGATGCCAGGCGCATGTTGACGGAGACCGGCTGTGATGGCATAATGATAGGGCGGGGCGCCCAGGGGAATCCCTGGTTGTTCCGTCAGGTTGTCCATTATCTGACAGCCGGCGAACTACTGCCGCCGCCGACATTAAACGAACGCATCGACATGCTCTTAAGGCATCTTGACATGCTGGTTGATCACAAAGGCGAATACGTCGGCATCCGCGAAATGCGCAGCCACGCCGCCTGGTACACCAAAGGCCTCCACAGCTCCGCCGAACTCAGGCTAAAGTTCAACCAGGCAGCAAGCAAAGAAGACTTCATTACGATAATGAAAGATTATCGTGATAGTTTAGCTCAACTACATATTTAAATTATGTGCAAAGGCCGGAAACGGGTTAGAAATGTCCAGATGCTAGGCGCGACGAGGACGTA
>JAEZQV010000039.1 GCA_023441125.1 Bacillota bacterium | reverse complement strand
CTTCAGCCAGGCCGTGCTAAGCTGCCACAACAGCAGAATGGCCAGGCCGAGCAGCAGGCGGTCCCGGGTGGTTTGGCTCATATGCCGGCGCCTCCTTCCACCTGGTGAAATTCTGCCAGGATTTCTTTCTGTAAGAGCGACAGAATTTCATTGCGCAATTCGATGTAGCGGGGGTCCTGCACCAGGAAAAAGCGCCGGCGGGGCCGGGGAAAGGGCACAGCGATTATTTTTTGCACCCGGCCCGGGCCGGGGGTAAACACGGCAATCCGGTCGGCAAGATACAGCGCTTCGTCAATGTCGTGGGTAACCAGAAACACGGTTTTCCTGGCGCCGCTGCCCGTCCATAGGGTCAGCAGCAAATCCTGCAGGCTCACCCGGTTTTTGGCATCCACCGCGCCAAAGGGTTCATCCATGAGATACACCGGCGCATCCAGCGCGAAGGCCCGGGCGATGGCCACCCGCTGCCGCATGCCGCCTGACAGTTCTCCCGGGTATTTGTGGCTGTAGCTCATGAGATCAACCAGCGCCAGCAATTTCCCGGCCTCTGCCTGGGCTGCCTTGCCGCTGGCCCGGCCGGATTCCTGCAGGGCAAAGATAATATTATCCAGCGCCGTCATCCACGGAAACAGGGAGTAGTCCTGGAACACTACCGCCCTGTCGGGTCCCGGGGCTGCAATCGGGCGATCGTTCAAAGTGAGCAGGCCGCTTGTAGCCGGTATCAGGCCGGCAAGCAGGCCGATCGTCGAACTCTTGCCGCAGCCGCTGGGGCCGACTACCGCCAGAAATTCGCCCTGGTCAATCGTGAGGGACAGATTGGCGACCGCCGGCCGGTCATCACCCGGATAGGTGAGCGACACAGAGTCAAGCTGCAGTAACGCCACAAGCATTCTCCTTCCATATAAGCTGCAGGTTAGTCACAGCATAAAATCGATTACAGATCGTTTACGGCAAAGTCTTTGTCCAGCTGCTGATAGGTGGCGTTTTGCGGTTCCCGTTGTTTTAACTGGTCCAGGGCAGTTTTGTAGATGTCGCTGTTAACATGCTTGGCGATATCGATATCACTCTCAATATAACCGGCGGCTTTCATAGCCTCCCAGAAAGCAACAAAGCGCTTTTTGTCAGGATCGGGAATGCTGTGAATATGGCCGCTGTAGGTGGCTTTTTTCAGCAGTTCTTTGTCCAGCTTGACATATTTGCTGAGAATCTCCAGGGTTTCATCCTGGTGGTTGAGATAAAAATCATAGGCGCGAATGTTGGCCCGGCTGAAACGGATATAGGCTTCCTGGTTCGTTTTAAGCTTGTCGTCCAGCGCCACAACCCGGCAGCAGACATGTCCATCCATTTGTTCTGAGGACCAGGAGACGATTTTTAAACCCTGCTGCTCCGCCATTTCGGAGAACGGAACCCAGACGAGGCCGGCATCGGCCGCGCCCTTCTTTACCGCTTCCAGCACGGCGGCGGGGGAATCCAGCTCCTGGATGGTTACCTGGGTTTTCCAGTCAATGCCGGCCTTGGACATAGCCGACCGCCAGACGGCGTCACCGGTGGCCAGACGGACGGTGGCTACCTTTTTGCCGACAAAACCCTGCAGGGTAGAAAACTGCCCGGCATTTTCCGGTTTGGTGACAACGGCGTGGCCTTCGCTTTGCATACCGCCGATATCAACGAACGGCGTGCCTTTCGCGATGAATACCTGGGGGGCGGAGGTGCCGAAGGAGCCGGCGTCCAGTTTGCCTGCTTTAATGGCGTTCAGGCCTTCCCCGGAATTTGTGAACTGGAAAAGTTCTACATCAAGTCCTTCCTGCTCATAGAACCCTTTTTCCTTGGCAACAAAGTAGAGCACATGGCCAACGGCCGGCAGGTAACCAATATTAAATTTGATTTTGTCGGTTGGCGCGGCCGGGCCGGTTCCGGTCGGCGTCGCCGCCGGCTGGGTTTTTTGCTGGCCGCAGCCGGCCAGGAGTACGGTGAGGATCAGGGCAACAGCCAGACCGGTGATAATCAGCCGATGTTTTAACACGTACCAATCACTCCTTTTCTTCCTGTAACAGTCGTTTATAATAAAAGCCGCTGGTATAGAGGGCGGCTGCCGGATTATGGCCTAGCACCCGGTCTTTGGTTATCAGTGTTGTTACCGGCGCGGCGGAGTGCTTGATAAACAAAGAATCATGGCCGACGCACAGGCCGACGACAACATTGAGCTCGGTGCCGGCCTGCTGTAAGAGCCGGGCCTGGAGAATGGGATTGCACAGGGCTTCATGGCAGCCCTTTTGCACCTTATATTCCGGCGGCACGCCGATTTCCGTCTTGTCGAGCGAGCCTACCTTACAGATGACGCTGTAGCTTTCCAGTCCTTTGGCCGCCAGCACTTTGGCAAATACCCGGGTTTCCTCGATGAGGCCGATGCAGGTGGCAATGCCGATTTTTTTAGCGGCGATGCGTTTGGCAAACGCGATGATTTCTTCCACCCGGGTTAGTTTGCCATAATAGATTCCCTCAATTTCGGCGGCGGCCAGGGCCATTGCGCGGTCCGGACCCTCGGCGGTATAGATGTCCCGGACTTTTTCAATTTCGGCGTCAATGTCGGCCTCGCCGCGCGGTACTACACTGAGGCAGAAGTCAGGAAATTTCTTGTCGCGCCGGTAGCAGTTCAACTGGTGGCAGTCAGCGCAGCTAAGCTCGTCGGTTGTCCGATGTTCACTCAAGAGAAATACCTCCTTAAAAATTCAGGCAGTTAACAAACGTTTTGTCAAAGTCGCTGTAAGTGGCCAGTTCCAGCACCGTCACCTGTTTCACCATCGTGGCGGCAGCCTGACGGGTGCCCTGATTTAAGAGCAAGGCCTGCCCGCCTGTTTTGGCGGTGTTGCCCAGAAAACTGACTTTGCCCGCAAACGGAGCCGGCAACATGCCAATGTTGATCAGACTGGCGGCATTGAGGTGAAACCCGAACGACCCGGCGATGAAAACCCGGTCGACGGCGGCGGCGCTCAAGCCATTGGCCGCCAGCAGGCATTCAATACCGGCGCGGATGGCGCCCTTGGCCAGCTGTACCTGGCGAATATCTTTTTGTGAGAGATAGACGGCCGATTGAACGGCAAAAACCGTTTTGCCGTTCTCTTTGCGCAGGCACCGCTCTAGCGGCCGGGCGGCAGTGGCTGCCGGACCGCTGAATTTGCCGGTCTTATTAATAATGCCGGTTCTGACAAGCTCACCGACAATATCCAGTAGCCCGCTGCCGCAGATGCCGACGGCCGGACTGTCGGCAATGGTCTTGATGGCGACCGTCCCATTTTCCTCCATCCCGAATTTTTCGATGGCGCCTGGGGCGGCCCGCATGCCGCAGGCGATGTTCATACCCTCAAAAGCCGGCCCGGCGGCGGTTGAAGTCGCCGACAGGCGGCCGTTAACCGCCAGCGCCATTTCACCGTTGGTGCCGATATCTACAAAGAGCGTGGTACCCTGGAGATTGGCCAGGTCGGCCGCTAAGATGCCGGCGGTAATATCGGCGCCCACATAGGCCGACATCACGGGCGGCAGGTAGACCTGGGCAAAAGGCGCCGCATTTAGGCCGAGCGCTGCCGCCGGGTGGCAGCTGTCGCCCCGGAGTAACGGGGTGTAGGGATATTTGCCCAAAGAGGCCGGATTGGTGTTCATGGCCAAATGCAGCATGCAGGTATTGCCGCTAAAGACAATTTCATAAATGGTTTTAGATTCAGTGCCGCTGGTTTGCGTCAGTTCAGCAATCATGGCGTTGATGGCCGTGACAATCGCAGTGTGGAGTGTAGCCAGGCCCGCGGCATCGGTTCCCAGCTTAATCCGGGACAGCACATCCTGGGCATGGAGGCTCTGCGGGTTGAGCGCCGACACGGTCGCCAGCTCCTGGCCGGTGGTCAGGTCGAATAAGGCGGCAACCAGGGTAGTTGTGCCGATATCGACCACCAAGCCGTGAACTGCAGCGGCGGTATCGCCCGGTTCTATTCCCAGCACGGCATCGGCCGCCAGGACGACGGTCTGGTTGTTGGCCGGCTGGTACTGCTTGGTAATGAACGGGTCCAGGGCTACATTTAGCTGCTGTCCCCGGCTCAGAATCTGCACATCGTTTTTGTCCTGCCGCTCCAGGATCAAAATATCAACGGCCGCAATGTCAGCAATGTATCCCTGGATTTCGGTCCTGCAGCCGAGATGGATTCCCTGGCTGATCTCGGCCGGGGTCAGGGTATGGCGGCATTCGCCGGTTGTCCGGAGGGCAGCGGCGGCATAACCGGGAATGCGCACCTTGCATTTGCCGCAGGTGCCGGCTCCGTTGCAGGGGGATTCAACCAGCACGCCGGCAGTTCTGGCGGCAGCGAGCACGGTGGTGTCAGCGGTGACTGCCAGACAGACCGGCTGGCTGTCGGCCTGAATGCTGCCCTGCCAAAAACGCAGTAGGGTCACAGGGTCACTTCCTTTCCCGGGAAAGGGCGGTTTTAGTCGTTTGGGTCATAGCCTGGATATTGGCCAGGGGGCTGGAGGTGCTTAGGCCGCAGGCCGGCGCGATGATATCAATGCCCTGGTTCAATAGATTGCCGGTTTGCTGGGCTACCTTGGCCGACGGCCCAAATTCCAGCAGATAGGTGCTGACATTCCCCATTGTGGTAAGCTGGGGAAAATCGTCTTTTAACTGTTTTAAGCTGACAATGGCGTCGGTGCTGACGGCGTCGGCCTTAATGGTTGGCAGCAGGGCCTTCACACTGTTTAGATTGCCGCAGATATGGAGAATAACGGGTACTTGTTTTTGATGTACGGCGTCGATGAGCTTATTAATGTAGGTTACGGCATACTCGGCAAACATCTTGGGTCCGAGAATTTCACCGGTGGCGGTAGGATCGCCGATGGCAATCACCGCCGCCCCATGGTCGATCAGTTTGTGGGCAAAACCGATTAACAGGTCGGTCACATAGCTAAAGACCCGGTGCGCCGCAGCCGGGTCCCGGCGCAAATCCTTGAAAAACCGGATGGGATCGACGAGCGAGGCCGCCGTACTTACCGGTCCCGTCAGGCTGCCGATGACCGGAATGTCCGGATACTGCGCGGACAACAGCGAGACGGCCTGGCAGACCACCGGAATGCGGCCGGCGGTTAACAGGGCGGCAATGTCCCGGTACTCTACCTGGGCGGCCGACGCGAATTTTTCCTTGCTGATTTTAGGCTCACACTCCAGGCTGCCCAAATCAATTTCACTGCCCAGCACCTCGGCTTCGACCGTCATGCAGAAAGGCAGGCCGAAATTTTCAAAGCCGGTCAGCCTGTGCACGTGATAGGCCAGGTTCGCCATTAAGGCCGCGTCGGCATGGGCGGCAGGCAAGGTGGCGTCACTTTTATTAATAACATCAATAATGGCGGCGTTCATCATCCCGCCGGGGCAGATAACCGGCGGCCGGTCGGCCGGTTGTTTGCTTAATACCGCCGCCAGGCGCGCCTGTTCGGTCAGAGCTGTCATTGCGACCACCTCGCCTGCAGACCGGCCAGCTTCTCCGCCGTAACAGGATAACCGATTTCCCGGACGGCGTCCAGCATGGCATCAATGTTGGCAAACGGCGTTTCGGTCGGCAGACTGCAGCCGGAGGCGACAATGTAGCCTTGGGGATTGTCGTAGGCTTCGCGGACGCCGCTTAAGACCGCCAGGCGGACATCGGCCGGTGTGCCCTGCAGCATGATTTCCGACGGCTGTACATTGCCCATCAGCCGCAGGCGGTCGCCCACCCTGGCTTTAGCCTCAGACAGGCTGGCGGCATTGTCGATACTGATGCAGTTGGCGCCGGCGGCGGCCATGTGCTCCCAGATCTTGGCGGTCTTGCCGCAGATATGCAGGGTTACCGACTTGCCGCGGGAATGGATATAATCGATGAGCTGTTTTAGATACGGTAAGGAGAATTCCTGGAATTTCTGCGGGCTGATGATGGTGGCGGAGGACATGGGATCGGTCAGGCTGGGTGTGCAGCCGCTGTCAATAATGGCTTTGGCGTAATTAAGGCAGGTTGCCAGCGATACCTGGCACAGCCGGTGCACAGCTTCAGGATTTTTGCCGACCAGGCGGGTTAGAGTTTCGGTGCCGACCAGAAAGGAGGCATTGGTAAACGGGCCGGTGAGCGCCCCGGTTACGGTGACCTCCTGGCCGACTTCCTCCACGGCAATCTTCATCGCTTCCAAATGATTGGGGAGATGGCCGTCCCGGTAAGGATCGGCCGGCCGCAGACTGTCAATCTGGCTGATATCGCTGAGGGCCGGCTTATCCAGATACGCCGTTTCATCTGCGGGATAGCGAACAGCGGCGCCCATGGCCTCGGCCTGGCCGTACAGGTCGGTGAAGATGCGGATAATATCATAGCCAAACCGGCGGTAAGCAGCAATTTGCGCCTGAGCCAGCAGCTTGCCGCTGGCCGGCAGCTGACTGACCTTGACACCGATTACCCGGGCTGCCGTGTTGCCCACGATGGGTACGCACGGCAGACGGTCAACCGGTTTACCCTGATTATAGGCTGTCATTCTCTCCAGGGGCGTCATTTGGTCTAGTGCCATTTGGCAACACCTGCCTTTTTGATATTCATTGCTTTTACTCCTTTCCGGTAATGAATTTTGGATGGCAAAAATAAAAAAGGCCAAAAGAAACATGCCGTTTCTTTTGGCCTTCAGTATATCTGATCAGCCTCTGTGTGTATTGCGGTATTGTCGCAATTATATGCTAAAAAGTAAAAAAGTGTCAAGGCTAAATTAGTAAAAAGATCAATAAATTTACTTTTCCGGGGTTGACACCCTGAAGTCACTGTGCTAACATGAGCATAAATTAGTAGTAGCGCTGACCGGAATACCGGAGGCAATCGCGGCTGTTATAGCCGCCGATTGCCTTTTTATTTTATTCCCGCTTGGCCAGCGCAAGCGTTGAATTTTTTAATGAATCAGATGTCCAATTGCTGACTGGTACACACCGGAGGCAACCGAAAGCCTGCTCTCTTTAGGGAGTTTTCGGTTGCCTCTATTTTATTAATAGCATGAGTAAAGGAGCTGAGGATATGACGGCTTTGGTTATCGGTGCAGATTATTTGGGAGCCATCGAACAAAAAATGCGGGCCCGGGGCGTGACTGAAATCGCTCATATCACGGGCCGCAATCCCGGTGAAATCAAAAAGGTGAATATACCCAAGACAACAAGTTTTGTGCTGGTTTTTACCGACTATATCAATCACAATATGGCCAAAGCGGTCAAGGATCATGCCAAGGCGCGGTCGGTGCCGCTGGTGTATGCCAAACGCTCCTGGAGCGCTGTTGAGCGCAAGCTGGCTGGACTGGGGCTATAGAGAGAGGATGAGATTATGAGCTATTTTGAGTTGAAAGAGCCGCCCCGGCGGGAAGATAGGCTAAAAGCCTGCATTGCTCACGGAGCCTCCCTGGGAGAAGTGGCCGGCCGCCGGTTGGGCTGCTGTCTGCCGGAAAATGAACGCACGTTTACCCAAAATTCCATTTGTCTCTTACTGCCGGCGTTAGGGACCATGAACAGCATTCCCAACAGCGTGGTCTTGATGCATGGCGGACTGGGCTGCGGTTCCTCCTCCCACGGCGGCAATGCAGCGGTGCGCGGCGGCAATAATCAGCGCTGGGGCATTGTCAAGGATGGCACCTGGCTGTCTACCGGCCTGACGGAGGCCGATGTGATCAGCGGCGGCGAGCCGAAACTGGCTGAGGCTATTCTTGAGGCGGACCGGCGGTACCAGCCGGCCGTTATTTTCGTGGTGGCCAGCTGTGTGCCGGGCATTATCGGCGATGATGTGGACGGGGTGGTTGAGCAGATCCAGCCCGAGGTAGCCGCCAAGCTTTTGCCGGTGCACTGCGAAGGGTTTAAAACCAAGATCTGGGCCACGGCGTATGACGCCGTATACCATGCCATTGGCCGGACGCTGCTGCCGGCTGGCGGCGACCAGACGCCGGCCGAACAAAAACAGGGTAAAACCGTCAACCTAATGAACATGTCGTCCATGGGCCGGGTGGATGAAGTGGAACTGGAACGTTTGTTAAACGCCCTGGGGCTTAATGTCAACGTCTTCCCGGTTTTTGCCGATCCGGACGGTATGAAGCGCATGGCCGAGGCCGACTTGTCCATCAGTACCTGCCCAACCCATGACGACTATATGCTGCATCATTTACAGGCGAAATACCAGGTGCCGTTTATTATCAGGCATATGCCGATCGGTATTGAAAACACCGGCAAGTGGCTTACCGATGTGGCCGACTTTTTTGGCCTGGGCGATAAGGCGCAGGCTTTAATCGCTCAGGAAGAAGCCGAACTGGCCGCAGCGCTCGCGCCGCTTAAAGCGATATTCGCCGGGAAAAAGGCCTTCAGCAGCGCCGGTGAGTTCCGGGCCCTGTCTACCGCCATCCTGCTGGCCGAACTGGGTTTTGCAGTTGTGGGCATCCGGGCGTTTCACCATGATGAATTCGCCGATGTGGAATATGAAAAGCTGGTAAGGATTACCGGGCAGGACTATCCTTTAAATATTGCCAACTGTCAGCCGTTTGAGGAGGCCAATCTGCTGCGCAAACTCAAGCCCGATGTCTTTCTGGGGCATATGAACGGCAACAGTACGGCAGCCAAGCTGGGTATCGCCACCCATGTCATTTATAATACCGGGCTCCACTATGTTGGCTACCGGGGCGCTTATGAACTGGCCAGACGCTTATACCGCCAGTTGAAAAATCCGCGGTTTAACGCCAATCTCAGCCGGTTTGCCAGTCTGCCTTACCAGGAAGCCTGGTATACTCAGGATCCGTTTAAATATATCGTAGCGGCAGGGAGTGACAGTGAGTGAGCGACTATAACTTTATTGAACGCCCCCGCTATACCTGCGCGCTGGGCGGCGCCATCGCCACCGTCAGCGCTTTGCCCAAGGCGGTGCCGATACTGCATGCCCCGCCCGGCTGCGCCGGCAACTTTACCTGGACCCAGGCCGGCGGCTGCGGCCTGCAGGTCGGCGGCTACTGCGGCGGGCTGAGCATGCCCGGGTCCAATATCCAGGAACGGGAGGTTGTCTTTGGCGGCGCCGAACGGCTGGAGCAGGAAATAAAAAATGCCCTGGAGGTTATGCAGGGCGAGCTGTATTTTGTGCTGACAAGCTGCGTTACCGAGGTAATTGGCGATGATATCGGCTCGGTGGTAAGACCCCTGCAGGCAGCGGGAGTTCCCATTCTCTTTGCCGAAACCGGCGGTTTCCGGGGCAATTCTTATCAGGGTTATGATTTGGTGCTGCAAAGCTTGTTTAAAAACTTTGTTGCCAAGGCCGCGGTAAAACAGCCTAAAACTGTGAATTTGTGGGGTGTTGCCCCCTTTATCGATGTATTTTGGCGCGGTAATTTATACGGTATCCGCCAGCTCCTGGCCAAACTGGGCTTGACAGTCAACAGCTTTTTCACCGTGGATGACAGTGCGGCCGGTATCCGGGAGGCGGGCAGCGCCAGCCTTAATATTGTTGTTTCCGAGGTGTTTGGTTTAGGGGCGGCGCGCCTGGCCGAAGAGATTCACGGCATACCCTATGTATCAGTTCCGCTGCCGGTAGGGCCTTCAGCCACCGACGATTTTCTCCGGCAGATTGGTGCGGCCCTCGATTTGGACAGTGATTTGCTTGAGAATCTGATTAATTACGAAAATAAAAGATACTACAGCTTGCTGGAAACGCTGGCCGACTGCTTTAACGACGCCGATTTGCAGCGGTATGCCGTGATTATCGGCGATACCAATTATGCGGTCGGGTTAACCCGGTTCTTAGCCGATGATCTGGGTTGGCTGCCGGAAGTTGTGGGGATTACCGATATACTGGACGATGAGCAAAAAACAGGCATTGCCGGCCGCCTGAACCAACTGGCGAGCGGCCTTGCGCCGGCAGTGATTTTTCACACCGACGGCAGCGCCATTGCCGCTGCTGTGCGGGACCACTGGCATAAATACGGGTTACAAGCCGGTAAATACGCCAACCCGCTGAGTCCGGCCTTTGTCATTGGCAGCTCGCTGGATCGGGAACTGGCCAAAGAACTTGGCGCCGGACACCTCAGCGTGAGTTTTCCGGTCGCTAACCGGGCTGCCATCAACCGGGGCTATACCGGTTACAGCGGCGCCCTTACACTGATCGAAGATTTGATCGGCGTAATTGTTGCCGCCAGATAAAATAGCAAAGGGGAGGGTTAGAGTATGCTGCCCAAGGACAGGATTATTCAGGCGATAACAGCTAAAAGCAGCAGGCCTTTCGGCCAGTCACCCGTACCGGCAACGCTGCTGTCCGGCGGAACCTGGGCGTTTCGGCAACAGGGACTTTCGCTTAAAGATGTGCTGGCAAACCCGGCAGCGGGAGTCAAAGCGATTATCGAGACCAATCAGCAGGTTCAGTCCGCTATTGTCTGGCCGGGCTCGGGCTACCATAACCTGCTGGTGCATATTTTTGGCGGTCAGATCAAGTTTAGGCCGCAGGGGAATATTGACGTGCAGCAGCCGCTGTTGACGGCGGCCGGCCAGGCTGAACAGCTGGAGCTGGGACTTATTGATAACCATGACTGGATTAAGGC
>JAEZQV010000450.1 GCA_023441125.1 Bacillota bacterium | reverse complement strand
GGCAGGAATCCCGCTCTATACTTCCCACACCATTGCCGCAGCCTATGGCTCGCCCAGCCTGACCGGCGTTTCGGTCTGCCGGCTGGACGCAGACTGGCAGCCGGTTCCCGGCAGTCAGTTTGATATTGCCGCCGACGGCCTGTGCCTGGCAGTCGGCTTGACGCCGCTGACGGAGTTATTATGGCAGGCGGGCTGCAATATGGCCTGGGTACCTGAACTGGGCGGCTATGTTCCCCTGCGGAATGACCGGTTATTAACCACCCATCCCGATATTTACGTTGCCGGTGACGTAGCCGGTATCGAAGAAGCTTCAGCGGCCATGGTTGAGGGCAAATTAGCCGGTTTGTCGGCGGCTGCCAGTCTGGGGCTGGCGCTAAACAGCCTTGACCAGGAATATGCTGAGGCCCGCTCGCAACTGGCCGCGCTGCGGGCCGGTGAAGTCAGCGCCAAAATCCGCAATGGTCTTGCCAGGGTTACTGTTGCTCTGCCGGCAGACCCATTGAGCGAGGTGATATAAATGTTAGAACAGACGGGAATCCCAACATCTGACGATATTCTTGCGGCTACGCCCAGTGAGGAACGCCTGGCCAAAGGCCCGGTAGCTTTATTTGAGTGTTTTCAGAATATCCCCTGCAATCCCTGTGTGGATGCCTGCCCGCAAGGCGCTATTACGATAGGCGAAGATATCAATCAGCGGCCTGTGCTGGATGAAACCAAATGCAACGGTTGCGGCATTTGTCTGGCCCATTGTCCGGGACTGTCGATTTTCGTGGTTGATTGCTCAGCGCCAGATGGCCAGGCGCTGGTTAAGCTGCCTTATGAATATGTGCCCCTGCCGGAAATTGGCCAGACGGTAAATGCTTTGAACCGCCAGGGTGAAACCGTAGCTGCCGCCCAGATCAAAAAGGTGCAGCAAAACAAGAATAAAACAACGGTAATCTGGGTAACGGTTCCCAAAGAATTAGCCATGGCTGTCCGTGGCATCTCAATAAAAGAGGAGGGCTGCCATCATGGCTGAACCGGTCATCATCTGCCGCTGTGAAGACATAACGCAGGAAGCTATCCAGGAACTTATTAAGCAGGGAAAACATACCCTCGATGAACTAAAACGCGAATGCCGGTGCGGTATGGGGCCCTGCCAGGGGAGAACGTGTACGCCCCTCATAGCCCAGGAACTGGCTAAAGCCCTGAAAAAAAGCAATAGTGATATTGGCCTGCCAACATTCCGTCCGCCCACGGCCCCCATTTCCCTCGGCGCACTGGCGGGAGGTGCCAAACATGATTAAACAGGCCGATGTTGTTGTAATCGGCGGCGGTGTTGTCGGCTGTTCGATCGCCTATAACCTGGCTAAAGCCGGTGCCGGTCAGGTGGCCGTTATCGAACGCGGCTATCTTGCCAGCGGCGCTACAGGCCGGTGCGGCGCCGGGGTCCGCATGCAGTGGGGCAGCGAAACCAATTGCCTGTTATCCCGCGAAAGTGTAAAAATGCTGGAAAACTTGCCAGAACTGCTAGGCGTGGCGGGCGACATAGAATTTCACCAGGGCGGCTATTTGCTGTTGGCCTATACGCCCAAAATGGTTGATCAATTTAAGAAAAACCTTATCCTGCAAAACTCGCTCGACATTCCGGCCCGCTGGGCAACTCCCGCCGAGGCCAAAGAAATCGTGCCGCATTTAAATACCGACGGCCTCCTGGGAGCAACCTTTTGTCCCAAAGACGGTCATGCCAATCCGTTTAAGGTAACCAGCCTGTACGCCAAAGCAGCGGCCCGGCTGGGTGTCAAATTTTACACATATACTGAAGTTACCGGGTTGACCGTGACTGCCGGCAAAGTGACGGCCGTTCACACCGACCAAGGTACGATCGCCACCAATACGGTTATTAACGCCGCCGGTGGCTATGCGAAAATGGTAGGCCGCATGGCAGGTATTGAATTGCCTATTTTTCCGGAACGCCATGAAATTCTGGTAACCGAGCCGGTCGAACCCATGCAGGCGCCTATGGTGATGTGTTTTTACCATAACCTCTATTGCCAGCAGACGCCGCATGGCAGTTTTATCATGGGCATCGGCCACCCGGACGAGCCGGAAACTTTCAACATACAATCCAGTTGGCAGTTTTTAACCGAAATGGCGGCACGCATTACCAAAATCCTGCCGCCGTTAGCTAATCTCAACGTAATCAGGCAATGGGCCGGCCTGTATGACATGTGTCCCGACCGGACCCCCATTCTGGGTCAGGATGCCGGCGTTCAGGGATTTTACACCGCTGCCGGCTTTAGCGGCCACGGTTTTATGATTTCGCCGATAGTGGGCAAACTGATGGCGCAAACCATTACCGGTACAACGACGGATATTCCGATTGATATGTTCGGTGCCGACCGCTTCGCGCGTGGTCAGTTATATGTAGAACCTTCCGTCGTATAACCCTTGTTCTCCCTCCGGAACAAAGTCGATTGCAGAAAAACTGTAAATATCTGCGGTTGTACAAAAATATATCTTGCAAAATAAATAAATACGTACTACAATGTATAATCATAGGATACAAAAGTATTAGCATATTCTAGAACATTAAGCAAAGATGCTTTTTGGAAGGAGACATTTGTTCTCTTTTCCAAAAAGCTATTTTTTAATCCAAAAATTGTTAATTGTCAATAGCGGGTGTGGAGGTGATGCTGCTTACATTGTTGGGGTCCTGATAAATTTTGCACGAATAGGGGAGGAGACTATGAGTAAACTCGGGTTAAAAATGGCTGGCTTAATGACAGCACTGGTTATGCTGGCCGGACTGGTAACCGGTTGCGGCGACACAGCCAGCAAGGACATCAAAATCGGGGTAGTTTATGAACTTACCGGCAACACAGCTTCCTTCGGTACATCGGCTGCCAACGGCGCCAAAATGGCCTTCAAGGAAATTAATGCCAAGGGCGGCGTTCTCGGCAAACAGATTCAGCCCATTGTGGCCGATAACAAGGGGGAACCTTCCGAATCTTCCAATGCTATGACCAAAGTTATCACCCAGGACAAAGTTGTTGCCGTAACCGGTTTTACAACCAGTTCCAATGGTATTGCCGCCTCGACGGTAGCTGAAGCTAACAAAATCCCGTTTGTCGCTGCAGCCACTACTAACCCTAAAGTAACTTTGGATGAAAAAACAGGTAAAGCTAAAGAATATACTTTCCGCGTATGCTTTATTGACCCGTTCCAAGGCACTGTCGGCGCTAACTTTGCGCTAAACAGCCTTAAAGCCAAAAAAGCGGCCATTATGATTGACAATTCCAGTGACTACAGCAAAGGTTTGTCCCAGTTCTTCAAAGACGCCTTTACTAAAGGCGGCGGCCAAATCACAGCGGAAGAGGCTTACTTGCAAAAAGACCAGGATTTCAAAACCATCCTGACTAAACTTAAAGCCACCAATCCCGATATTCTCTATGTACCCGGTTATTATGAAGAAGTTGGTAAAATTGCCAAGCAGGCCCGTGAAATGGGTATGAACATGCCGATCGTCGGCGGCGACGGCTGGGATTCCCCGAAACTGACTGAAATTGGCGGTCCGCAAGCGCTTAATAACACCTTCTTCACCAACCACTACTCGGTTGAGGATACCAGTCCGTTATCCAAGGCATTTGTTGAGAATTATAAAAAAGAGTACGGTCAAATGCCTGATGCCATGTCCGTACTTGGCTATGATGCAGCTTATGTACTTGTGGACGCCATCAAACGCGCCAACAGCACCGATCCTGCTAAAATCCGCGAAGCCTTAGCGGCTACCAAAGATTTCAAAGGCGCATCCGGCGACCTGACCTTAAACAGCACCCATGACGCCGTTAAGGGCGCCGTCATCCTTGAAATGAAAGACGGCAAGCAAGTTTATAAAGAAACTGTAAAACCGTAAAACAAAAAATTAGCAAGAAGAGAAAGTCGCCGTTTGCACTTGCCAAACGGCGACTTTCTCATTGCCGGCCCAAATAGTTTTTTATGTTAAAAAGATAGAATAATATAGAATTTTTGGAGGAAAATTATATTTCTGGGCGAATAAACTATTAGAATGGAGGATGTGCCATGTCTATAGTTCAAAATATCGCAGAAATCAAGAGTAAAATAGATACTGACAAGGTGAAGCTGATCGCTGTCACCAAGAATCATAGCGTTACCGCCATGTTGGAGGCCATCACCGCCGGCATAACGGCAGTTGGTGAAAACCGTGTCCAGGAAATGCTGTCCAAGCATCCGGCAATACAGACAGCGGGAAAACAGGTGGAATGGCATCTCATCGGGCACCTGCAGACCAACAAGGTGCGCCAGGCCGTCCCGCTGGCCGATCTTATCCATTCGGTCGACAGTGAACGGCTGGCCAGCGAAATTGACAGAGTGGCCGGCAAAATCGGCAAACGCCAGGATGTGCTGCTGGAGATTAATGTTGCCGATGAAGACAGCAAATTCGGGCTAGCCACCAGCCAAACCCTGCAACTGGCAAAACAAATCAGCCAGCTTGAACATGTCCGGCTGTGCGGACTCATGACAGTCGCTCCTTATGCGGAGGACCCCGAGGCCGTTCGCCCGGTATTTCGGGAATTGTACCAACTGTTTGGCGAACTAAAAACGCTGCAGTTGCGTAATACTGAGATAAAATGGTTATCCATGGGTATGACAAATGACTATCTTGTCGCCGTAGAAGAGGGGTCCAACCTAGTGCGTATCGGCACAGGCATATTCGGTTCGCGTCAATATTAAAGGAGGAGAAAACAGTTATGAAGTTCATGGACAAAGTCTGGGGCAGCATCGGCCTGTTTGAACCAGCAGAGCCACAAGAGGAAGAGCGTGCCAAAACGGAAGAAGATCTCAGAAACAAATATAAAAATAATAATGTTGTTTCCTTGCCAACGCCTCCCCATAACCAGCAGCAGCCGGCTAAACAAATAAAGGTTATGGTAGTTGAACCTTTTTCCTTTGATGATGCCCAGCATGTTGCCGATTATCTCAAAAGCCGCAAGCCGGTGGTTGTTAACCTGGAAAGCACGGAACCGGAGATTGCCAAACGCATGATTGACTTTATCAGCGGGACAACCTATGCCTTAAACGGCCAGATTCAGAAGGTTGGCAACAATATCTTCCTGTGCGCCCCGAACAATGTGGATGTGGCCTACAGCCCGCGGGAAGATGTCAGTGATAAAAATCTGCTGCCCTGGATTAATAAATAATTGCTGTATGTACCTAACGGAGGAATTATGCTGACAAATAAAAAAATCGGCTTCATTGGCGGCGGCGCCATGGCCGAAGCGCTTATGCGCGGCATGCTGAATGCCGGCTTGGTCGTCCCGTCGCAATTAACCGTAAGTGATATAACGGAAAAACGGCTGGATTATCTGCACGCTACCTTTGGCGTATCAACGACTACCGACAGTCAGGATATTGCCAAACAGGCGGATATTCTGTTTCTAACTGTGAAACCCCAGGTTATCGGCACGGTTATCGACACCATTGCGCCGGTGGTGGCCAAAACCACGGTGCTTGTATCGGTAGCCGCCGGCGTAACCATTGCTACCTTTCAGGGAAAGATGCCAGGTGTTCCCATCATCCGCGTTATGCCTAACACCCCCGTCGCAGTGGGGGAAGGCATGTCGGCTATGGCTCTGGGCAAATACGCCACCAGTGCGGTAAGTGAACCTGTAGCCCAGGTTTTTGCCTCTGTCGGCCAGGTTGTAACCGTCAGCGAGGATGCCATGGATGCCGTTACCGGCCTGTCGGGCAGCGGTCCGGCTTATGCCTTTGTCCTGATTGACGCCTTGACCGACGCCGGGGTCCGCGTAGGTTTTTCCCGGCAGACAGCGGTTCTGCTGGCAGCCCAGACCCTGCTCGGTGCAGCCAAGATGGTATTGGAGACTGGCCAACACCCGGCTCAGCTCCGGGATATGGTAACCTCTCCGGGCGGCACAGCCATTACCGGCGTTCATGTTTTGGAGCAAAACGGTGTGAGAGCCGCGCTAATGGATGCCGTTGTCGCTGCCACCAACCGTTCCCGGGAGATGGGGAGAAGGTAATGAGCGAACGGGAAAAGATTCTACGCTATTACCGCGCGTCCGGCGATACCGATCTGGCGGCTAAACTACTGGATTTAGCCGAAATGACACTCAAGAACCGCAAATATAAAGTCAGTGAGTTTCTCGATCCTTACGGTCAGAGTATCGCGGAAACCATTAGCGCTCATTACGACAGCCTGGCTCTGGAAACGAACGGCGGCTATGCCGGTGCGGAAAGAGTCAAGGCGGCGTTTGTCGACACCGATTTTCTCGACTATGCCGGTGCGGTTGACTATGGCCTGGCGGCGGTGGCAATGAGTTGGGACAGCCGTTATTACCGCCTGTCCCACCGGGATGTGCTGGGAGCCTTAATGGGCCTGGGAATCAAACGGGAAGTCCTCGGCGACATTGTTATGGCCGGCGATCAGTGCTATGTCGTGGCTGATGCCAATATCGCACCGTATCTTGTGCAAAATTTAGCGGAAATCGGTCAGGCGCCGGTGTCAGTTGCCCTGGCCACATTGGCCGCGATTCCCGCCAAAGAGGAAAAGGTTAAGGAAATCCGGGCAACCGTTGCCTCGTTGCGGCTGGATGCCGTAGCCGCTTCAGGCTTTGGCATGTCGCGCACCAGGATGGCTGATGATATTGCCGCTGCCAAAGTAAAGCTAAACTGGCAGGAAGCCAAAAGCTCCTCGCAGGCCGTAAAAGTGGGTGACATCATCTCCATGCGCGGCCGGGGCCGGGTAGAGGTTGTCGAAGTTCCCGGCCAGACAAAAAAAGGACGCTACAGTATTTTACTTAGACGATTTATATAAAATGAGGGTGGGGAGTTTGGATGCTTACACCGTTAGAAATTCACAATAAGGAATTTAAGCGCAGTTTTCGTGGTTACAATGAAGAAGAGGTTGACGAATTTCTGGACAGGGTAATCAAAGATTACGAAACCTTGTACCGGGAAAACATGGATCTGAAGGAAGCCATCGACCGTCTCAACAGCAAAGTGGAGCACTATCAGCATATGGAAAATACGCTGCATAGCACGTTGGTCATAGCCCAGGAAACTGCCGAAGAGGTCAAACTCAATGCCAAAAAAGAAACCGAACTGATTATGAAGGAAGCTGAAATCCGCGCCCAGAAACTGGTGGATGAGGCTCTGGCCAAAGTCCGCAAATTAACCGGCGAATACGAAGAACTGCAAAAACAGGCCCAGGTATTCCGTACCCGTCTGCGCACCCTGCTGCAGGCGCAAATGGAAATGCTCAATACGGCCGAAGAAGATGGCAACTGATCCCGGCAGTCTTGATATAAAAGTCCTGCCGGACGGCATTGCCGTCCGGGTACGCGTTCAACCGCGGTCCAGCCAAAATGCTGTTGCCGGCATTTTGGGCAACAGCCTCAAGCTCAATTTAACTTCACCGCCGGTGGATGGCGCAGCCAACGCCGCCTGTCTGGCCTTCTTCGCCGAGCTGATGCATTTGCCCAAAAGTGCGGTCAGTATTACCAGCGGCCAGGCAAACCGGCAAAAGGTCATTAAGCTTACAGGTGTGGATAAAAATAATTTTTTAGCTGTATTATCTGCCTATATTTGACTTTAGCCGCTAATCATGTATAATATATTGCGTATATACATGCGAATATTGTATCAGTAATGACGGAGACTGACCTTGGCGGCAGTTTACAGCGAACCAGGACATGGTGCAAGCCTGGTAACCAAACTCAAGGCTCACAATCGCTCCCGAGCTGCGGACTGAAACATGAAGTAAGCCCCGCCGCCTGACGCCCGTTATCGCGTTATAAGTGACTTATACAGAGTCAATAGGGTGGTACCACGGGAAACAAGTCTCTCGTCCCTTTCGGGATGAGAGTTTTTATTTTTATGGAGGTGCTGATTTTGGATTATAGCAAAACACTGAATTTGCCGCAGACCGATTTTCCTATGCGCGCCAATCTCCCCGAGCGGGAGCCAAAAATGCTCGAATATTGGCAAGAACAAAAGATTTATGAACAGAAACTGGCCCACAGCAAGGGCAAAACCAAGTTTATTCTGCACGACGGACCGCCTTACGCCAACGGCAACATTCATATTGGTACGGCCTTAAACAAAATTCTTAAGGATATCATTGTGAAATACAAATCGCTCCGCGGCTTCGATGCCCCGTATGTGCCGGGCTGGGATACCCACGGCCTGCCGATTGAGCATGCCGCCATTAAGATTCTTGGTCTTAACCGCCATGAACTTGATCCCCTGGATTTGCGCCGCGAATGCAAACAATACGCCCTCAAATGCCTGGACATGCAGCGCGAGGATTTCAAACGGCTGGGCGTGGCCGGCGACTGGGAGAACCCCTATGTTACCCTGTACCCCGAGTATGAGGCCAAACAGATCGAAGTATTCGGCGCAATGGCTAAAAAAGGCCATATTTATAAAGGGCTGAAGTCAGTTTACTGGTGCACTTCCTGTGAGACAGCGCTGGCGGAAGCGGAAATCGAATATGCGGAAAAGAAATCGCATTCTATTTATGTCAAATTTCCGCTGATTGATGATAAGGGCAATCTGCCGGCCGGAGTTGACCGGGAAAAGGTGTATGCCGTCATCTGGACGACTACTCCCTGGACGATGCCTGCCAATGTCGCCATCTGTGTTCACCCGGAAATCGAGTATGCCTGGGTGGAAAGCGGCGATGAAATTTTCCTCCTGGCCACAGAACTGATTGAGTCTGTCGTAACTGCCAACAAGCTGGGTGAATATACCGTGTTGGCCACCATGAAAGGCGCGGCCATCGAAGGCATGGTTTTCAGCCATCCGTTCTTTGAACGTGAATCGCCCATCATTCTTGGCGAGCATGTTACCCTGGAGGCCGGCACCGGCTGCGTACATACCGCTCCCGGTCATGGCCAGGAAGACTTTGAAGTCGGCATGAAATACGGTCTGCCGGTTATAAATCCGGTGGATCCCAGCGGTAAATTCACGGCGGAAGCCGGCCAGTTTGCCGGCCTGAATGTAGCAGACGGCAATGTGCCGGTCATTAAAGAATTAGCCGCCCGCAGTCTCTTATTGGGCAAAAGCTCGATCAAGCACCAATACGCGCACTGCTGGCGCTGCAAAAATCCGATTATTTACCGTGCCACCGAACAATGGTTTGCTTCTGTCGATGGTTTTAGGGACGAAGCGCTGAAAGCCATCGCCGAAGAAGTACAGTGGATTCCCAGTTGGGGCGAAGACCGCATCCATAATATGGTAGCCGATCGTCAGGATTGGTGTATCTCCCGGCAGCGGGTGTGGGGCGTGCCGATTCCGATTTTCTACTGCACCAAGTGCAACGAGCATATAATTAATGACACCACCATTACGGCCGTTGCCGAACTTTTTCGCCGCGAAGGCTCCAATGCCTGGTGGGCCAAGAAGGCCGAGGAGATCCTGCCGCCAGGTTTTAGCTGCCCCCATTGCGGTCATGGCGAATTCCGTAAAGAAACCGATATTATGGATGTCTGGTTTGACAGCGGTTCCAGTCATGCCGCCGTGCTTGAACAGCGGGCAGAACTGCACTGGCCGGCGGAACTCTATCTGGAAGGCAGCGACCAGCACCGCGGCTGGTTCCAGTCATCGCTCTTAACTTCGATCGCGACCCGCGGCCAGGCGCCCTACAAGGCGGTGCTAACCCACGGCTTCGTGGTTGACGGCGAAGGGCGCAAGATGTCCAAATCTGTTGGTAATACAATCTACCCGCAGGAAGTTATCAAGCAGTACGGTGCCGATATTTTACGCCTGTGGGTGGCTTCAGCCGACTATAAGGCCGATATCCGCATCTCCAACGATATCTTAAAGCAGCTGGCCGAAGTATATCGCAAAATCCGGAATACCTTCCGCTATATTTTGGGTAACCTTCACGACTTTAACCCGGCTGCCGATACAGTGCCCTATGATCAGCTCCTGGAAATTGACCGCTGGGCGCTCATGCGCCTGGAACAGGTACGGACCAAAGTAACGCAGGCGTATGAAGATTATGAGTTCCATCTGCTTTATCACACAGTCCACAACTTCTGCGCCGTAGATCTGAGTTCCATTTATCTGGATATTCTCAAAGACCGGCTTTATACCGCGCTGCCGTCTTCACCGGAACGCCGCGCCGCCCAAACGGCGATGTTTGAGATCCTCAATACGCTGGTTGCCGTGGTTGCGCCGGTACTGACCTTTACCTCCGAGGAGGTATGGCAATACATGCCCCAGGTAGCAGGCCGCCAGGCAAGCGTGCAGTTAACCGAATGGCCTCAGGCTAAGCCCGAATATCTGAATGCGGCCCTGGAAGCAAAATGGGATAAAATCCTGTCATTGCGCAGTGAAATCACCAGGGC
>JAEZQV010000369.1 GCA_023441125.1 Bacillota bacterium | reverse complement strand
GCGTACGCTCCGCTTCCACCGTTTGCAGCAGCTCAGCGATCTTACCGATTTCAGTATTCATGGCCGTCCCAATCACGACGGCTTTACCGCGGCCATAGGTCACCACGGTACTCATGAAACCCAGATTGTGACGGTCGGCCAGAGCAGGTTCCCCGTCCAGTTCTGTGCTGTTTTTTTCTACCGGCACCGATTCACCGGTCAGAGAGGCCTCCTGCACTTTCAAATTGAAGGATTCCAGGATACGGACATCAGCAGGCAAGTAATCGCCGGCCTCCAATAAAACAATGTCGCCCAGAACTAAATCCCGGGAGAAAATGGTGTTAATCTCACCATTGCGAACAACCCGGGAAGTCGGCGCACTCATCTTCTTTAAGGCATCAAGCGCCTTTTCCGCCTTTGACTCCTGAAATACCCCCAAAATAGCATTAAGTACGACAATAGCAATAATAACCAGAGAATCTGCCAATTCCCCCACAGCCAACGAAATCACACTGGCGGCCAGGAGAATTAATACCAGAAAATCTTTAAATTGATTTAAGAACTTTTTCCACAGAGTATCCCGCGGCTTTTCCTCCAATTCGTTATAGCCGTATTTTATTAGACGACTGGCAGCCTCAGCTGTAGAAAGTCCCTGGTTTGAATCCGAGTTGAGCTTATCCAGGACACTGGTTGCGGTCATCTGATACCATTGTTTTTTCATCGCTAACTTCCTCCTTAGTATTCAATTGGCAATAACCTACTTGGAAAGGCTAAAAGGGTAAGCCGCCGTTCATTTTGCTGAGTTTGGCAAATGCCCGGAAAAAATAAATCAGCGCTGCCGGCAAAGTCAGCCAGGGCACCAGGCATATCAGGCCGGCAAACAGACCAATGAGTATTTCATAATATTTTCCCGTCTTCTGTTTAAGATAAATTCCCGTTACGACAGCAGCATAATTCCATAGATAAATTGACCATCTGAGGATTGCTTCCGGCTGCTCCAAACGAAGATAATTAGGCGCAATCGCCGCAATCGCCTGGGCTAAGGCCGCAATGACGATACACAGCAAGCCGAAATAACCTGTTATTTTCGCCCAGTCCAACTATATCCCTCCAGCCGGCCTTTTGCTCGTAATTGTGGGTTGCAGCATTACAAACATCCGGCACCGGTTAATAGGAATCACCCTCTCCATTGTTATGTCCGTATATTTAAAAAGACCTTGCCTTAAAAAGGCAAGGTCTTACCAACAACAGTTTCTGTTGCCAACAAAGCCGGGGCCCAAACATACCGCCCGCACTGACGACTTTGCTGTTAAGGTTACTCCCCTTGGGTGATATTTACTTATATTTTTCATTATATTCCGGAATTAAAATATTTGTCAATATCTACTATTGATTTATACTTCACTCTGTCAGGAATGCGGGCAGGGCTTCACCCGGACAGCCGCTGATAATGCAAGGCAAACCGGCGCACAAAAAGGCCGCTGATTATCGCTGTGGCGGCCTGAGAATAATTTTAGGTATTGACGTTTACAGAAAAGTTTGTTAAAATATGAACAAAGTTAAATATTGGATTTGTATTACTGACGGATAAGTGGAGTTCACCACACGGAGTACAAATTCTCGAAAAGCGTCGACCGTCTGGGCAATTATTCTATTTATGTAGATTTATGTCCAGATGGTCTTCCTGCGCTAATGGCTATTTTCGACATTTTTTTATCAAATCTTTCATAAAATTCATAATTTTGCAAAATAGTCATCTTAATTTACAGAAAATAATATCAATTGCTACTTTTACCTTTTTTCTTTATTTTTGTTAAATTGCCGTTACGTTGTTTTCAACCGCTGGGCGGTGACGACAACTGGCAAAGATCCGCGAAAACGGCCGCAACTCTCCCTTATGGTCCAGAGAGTTTTGTGAATATTGGGGTAATTTGCCTAACGCCTGGTTAATTAAGTCATGACCGGTAGACTTCATAAAAAAACCAGAGCAGCATGGCTTATTTTTCTATTGGCAAAATGCATTTTACCCGCTTTACATCGCCAGCAACCTAACCTCTCCCTACCAAGCTGCAGAGTCCGGCCATTGCTCATATTTAAAGGAGGTGTTGCCAAAAGGAAGTCTGCTGACTGCATTGGCATTATATCACTAAACATGCAAGTAATTTAAAAAGGGGGATTTATTTTTATGGCTTGGGATCCTACAGTATTAAAAGACTGGCAAATCGCCGAAGCGGCAGAAGGAAACATACCCTCTACTGAGAAATATCAGGAAATGATGGGACTGCAAAAAGACGAAATAATTCCTTATGGCAAAACTCCAAAGATTGACTTCTTAAAAGTAATTGACCGCTTAAAAAATAAGCCGGATGGCAAATACATCGAAGTAACCGCCATTACGCCCACACCGCTGGGCGAGGGCAAATCCACCACTTCCATTGGCATCATGGAAGGTCTGGGCAAACGCGGCGTAAACGTCGGCGGCGCTTTACGGCAGCCTTCCGGCGGCCCGACCATGAACGTAAAAGGCACGGCGGCCGGCGGTGGCAACGCCCTCTTAATCCCGATGACCGAGTTCTCTTTGGGCCTGACCGGCGACATTAACGATATCATGAACGCCCACAACCTGGCCATGGTGGCTATGAACGCTAGAATGCAGCATGAAGCCAATTATGATGATGCTGAACTGGCCAAGAGAAACTTAAAACGACTGGATATTGACCCCAAGAACATTGAAATGGGCTGGGTCATTGACTTTGCAGCCCAAGGCCTCAGAAACATCATCATGGGTCTTGGCGGTAAAAAAGACGGTTTCATGATGCATTCCAAGTTCGGTATTGCCGTTGGCTCCGAATTGATGGCCATCCTGGCGGTAGCCAAAGATCTGGCCGATATGCGGGAACGCTTCAAGCACATCGTAGTCGGCTACAACCGGAAGGGCGACCCGGTAACCACCGGCGACCTGGAAGTAGACGGCGCGATGACGGCCTGGATGCGCAATACCATTAACCCGACGCTGTGCGCGACGGTCGAAGGGCAGCCCTGTTTCGTCCATGCCGGACCGTTTGCCAACATCGCCATCGGACAATCCTCCATCATCTCCGACCGGATCGGCCTGAAGTGCTTCGATTACCATGTAACGGAGTCCGGTTTTGCCGCCGATATCGGTTTCGAGAAATTCTGGAACGTAAAATGCCGCCTGAGCGGCCTGAAGCCGAACGTATCCATCCTGGTGGCCACCGTGCGGGCGCTCAAGATGCATGGCGGCGGACCTACCGTTGTGCCGGGCCGTCCGTTGCCGGATGAGTATACCAAGGAAAATCTGGGCCTGTTGGAAAAAGGCTGCGAGAACATGGTTCATTTGATCAACATGATCAAAAAATCGGGCATCAAACCGGTGGTTTGCATCAATGCCTTCTATACCGATACCCCGGCCGAGCATGCATTGGTCAAGAGAATTGCCGAACAGGCCGGCGCGCGGGCGGCCGTATCGGAGCATTGGCTCAAAGGCGGCGACGGCGCATTGGATCTGGCCGATGCCGTTATGGATGCCTGCAAAGAAGAAGTCAAATTCGAATACCTCTATCCGCTGGAAATGCCGCTCAGACAGCGTGTTGAAAGAATTGCCAAGGAAGTCTACGGCGCAGACGGCGTAGACTGGGCGCCGCTGGCGGAAGAAAAAGCCAAGCGCTTCGAATCGGATCCCAAATATGCCGATTACTGCACGATGATGGTTAAGAGTCACCTGTCCCTGTCACATGAACCGACCTGGAAAGGCGTACCCAAAGGCTGGCGGCTGCCGATCCGTGACGTTCTGGTTTATGGCGGCGCCAAGTTCCTCTGCCCGATGGCCGGCGCAATCAGCCTGATGCCGGGCACCAGCTCCGATCCTGCTTATCGCCGGATTGATGTTGATGTTAAGACCGGTAAGGTTAGCGGCCTGTTCTAAACTAGATCGCCGTTAAAGAAAAAAGTAATTCCTGAATCCGTGGCAAACTTAATCCGGCTGACAGCAGTATGTGCACTAGCCGCTATTAAGAGTTCTTTGCGCCACGGATTCGGGTGTTATTTCATAAATGCCTGAAAGCCTTACTTGTTTTGGTTCATCACTAATTCACTAGGGGGTTATTTTAATGGGTCTTGTTAATTCACCTGCACAAATGGTTGGCTTAGCCTATAATGCCGGGAAATACAAGGGAGATTTGCCGACTGTGCAATTATTCCTGCGCGGTATCATGGGCGGTGTGTATATTGCGGTTGGTGCCGCCTTTGCAACCATAGCCATGACAGGCGTTGCTC
>JAEZQV010000360.1 GCA_023441125.1 Bacillota bacterium | reverse complement strand
GCCTCCAGCCTCCCGGCAAATGCTTTGACCATACCTGTGCCAACATCAATAGCTAAGATCGTCTTTGTGTTCATAAATCCCTCGCAGCACAGTATTATGTTTCTTCCCAATAGTTTCAACAAAAGTGGCATTTTCCCTTTTTTTTTCTGGGAGAATCCATGCTTTTTTTCGATTAATAGGAAAAGAAGAAACCATAGCTTACGGGGGTGTACGGTCTGATACTGAAAAAAAAACTTCAAAGCCGCAACAGAACGAAACGACTTTGAAGCTCTTCATCTATTTTTTAAGAAAGTAACGGCGGATAATGGCCAGATTTTGAAAGATTCTTAAACCGAAGGCTAATAGCGACACATAATATAAATCGATACCTAACCGGTCACCAATATAAACTAAACCTGCTGCCAACAAGGCATTGGTAAAAAAGCCGGTGATAAATACAGTATTATCAAATTTTTCTTCAATGCCTGCTCTTAGTCCGCCAAATACGGAATCCAAAGAGGCCAGCAGCGCTACTGACATAAATTTAGCATATTCTAGTGGTACCGTAATCGGAAAAGAGATACCAATAAGTAATCCAATAATAAGTCCGGTCATTGGCAATACCATATTAATGACCACCTTCCTGAACCGGTTTGGCATACTCGAACCGGAAAGCCCCTTTATAGGCCGGCACCATAACGGTATCCTGTTTTTTTATTGTTACCTGGATGCCCCAAAACTGCAGGGTCTCAATGACGCCGCCCCGCATTTTCAGCGCATTTTCCAAGGTTGTCGGTTCACCGATGACTTTAACTTCGTAAGGTGGTGAATACCGTGTATTATTCACGGATAAGGTTGGTCCGGCACACCGGACCTCGGAGCTTGCGATCAGCCGCTGCTCGTTGATCGAGATGGCTTCGGCGCCTGCCGCCCATAGCTCGTTAATGACTTTAAGAATATCATCGTCGTGAATAAGATATAAGTTGGGATTCTCTCCCGGTTTGGAGGGCCGTTTGCTGTCATCAATAGTTACAATAATGCCGGGACCTTCCACAGCTACGACACCCGCTCCCATTTTCACTCGGTCATATTCCTTGGACGCAGCCTCAGCACCGGAAGTGCGTTTTAGATCCTGGACTTGCTTGATTAATGCGTCCCGCTCTTTTTCGGTCTGGTTTAAGCGCTGGGACAAGTCTTCCACCCGCTGATAAGGAATACTGGACTTGATATCTTGAGTGGTGCGAAATTGTACGGCAAGCATGATACCCAATACTACGCAGACCAGGGCAATAGCAAATTGCCCTTGTTTAATTGGCAACAACTCTCTCGTCTCCTTTCAAAAATCCATATTATTGACCACGCAATTTAATAATAGGGGAAGTATAATTCAAATCAATATACTGGACAGCCATATTTTTAGCAGCAATTTCTTGCAGAATTTCGCCTGTTAATTTAGCCTTTTCCGTAAGCCGCTGACTATCACCAACCCGGATCTGAACCGAATTCACCGTATAGGCCATAAGCTCGTCAGACGACTTAATATTGACTTCAGAAAGCTGGTTTAACGCCTCTTCGTCCAAGGCGGCCAGATAGGCTAAAACATTGGACAGACCGGGATTGTTTACCTGGTCGCCAACATACACATTGCCCAGGCGCACACCGGTAATGACCGGCACCTTAACCTGTTTCAAATTTTTAAATGCCGCCATAACAATCCCTTGTCGATCAATTTCGACAAAACCATACTGACTGGTTACGAATGCTAAGGGCTGACGTTCTTTTATCCGGATGGTAATACTGGCAGGAAAACTTCTTGCCACTTCGACTTCAGCTACCCGCAGGTCATTCAGCAGCCGGTCCTTTATTTCCGGAGCTCTTAGCCGAAAAATATTGACTCGTTCAGGCACGCCGGCAATTTTTAACACCTCTTCCACAGTCACATACTTATTACCTTCAACAAATACTGTTCCTACCGTGAAATAGGAAGAGTTGATAAACAAAAAAAAAGCTATCAGTACTGCCAAAGCCGCCAGCCACATGGCTAAAAGGGAGGCTCGCCGCTGGCGGGCTGCTTTTAAGCGTTCTGCCGTCTGCATGTAATCACTCCTGTAGAGACGTCTTCTGCAAGTAATTATACAACGGATTGTCCACTAAATAAATAAAAAAATGAGCAGTTATACTGCCCCGGGGTAGCCGCTTACTCGGCTACCATGAAAAGAATACGCTCGCACAATTCGGCAAAACTTATGCCCACAGCCGCAGCGGCCTTAGGCACGAGGCTGGTAGCGGTCATTCCCGGAATGGTATTTATTTCCAGAACATAGGGCTGATTATTGCTAGCCAGCATCACATCCACGCGGCCAATTCCCCGGCAGCCTAACAATTTAAATGCTTTTATCGCTGTTTGCTGCACATTGTCGGCAACTTCGGCGGCCAGTCTGGCCGGCACTATATACTCGGTAGCGCCTTTAGTATATTTTGAAGTATAATCATACCGGCCCGATTGTGGCACTATTTCAATAATAGGCAATGCTGCCGGATTATCGGTGCCAAGGATGGATACCGTTAATTCTTTGCCGTTGATAAATTCTTCAATAATGATATGGTCGCTATACTGAAATGCTTCCCGTGCGGCAGGCTCAAGGTCTGCTGCCGCCTCAACAATAACAACACCGATGCTGGACCCCTGCGCAGCCGCTTTTACTACTACCGGTACCCCAAATAGGTTGAGAATTTCAGCAGTCATTGCCGGATAATCGGCGTCCTGCTTACTGTAAAACAACGAACGCGGAGTCGGTATGCCGGCAGCTGAAAATAAACGTTTACTTACCGCCTTATCCATGGCCGTGGCACTGGCCAGCACACCCGAACCGGTATAGGGAATCCCCAGCATTTCCAGTGTTCCTTGCATTAAACCGTCTTCACCGTAAAGGCCGTGAACGGCATTAAAAACAATCTCAATTTGTTCCTGACGCAATTGTTCAATAAAATGGCGGGGGTCAAGATCAATGCCTACCGCATTAAAACCTTGTTCTTGCAATGCCGTTAAGATCGCCCGCCCTGTGTTTAGCGATACTTCGCGCTCCGCCGACGGCCCGCCCATAACGACTGCAATTTTTTTACTTTTCATCCCCAAGTCCCCCTCTTAATTCCTCAGCCGAACAATCTGCGCTCCCAAAGCTTGTAATTTGCTGTCAAAATCTTCATACCCGCGCTCGATATGGTATACCTGTTCAATTTCCGTTGTGCCTTCCGCCGCCAGGGCAGCCAGCACCAGGGCACTTCCGGCCCTGAGATCCGGCGCGGCCACAATGGCCCCGGTCAGCTTAGAAACTCCCCGGATAATCGCAGTGCGCCCTTCTACTTTAATTTTTGCCCCCATCCGCGTCAGTTCGTCAACATGCTTAAAGCGATTCTCAAAAATTGTTTCCGTAATGATGCTGGTTCCCTTAGCAATAGTTAGCAAAGACAGCATCGGTGCCTGCAAGTCTGTCGGAAAACCCGGATAGGGCAAGGTTTTAATGTCAACTCCCCGGAGTTCACCGGCCTTGACCCTGATAGAGTTGTGATTCGTAATGATTTGCGCGCCGATTTCCTGGAGTTTATCCGTCACGGAAAACAGATATTCCGGCACAATATTTTCGATCACAATATCACCGCGCGTCAACACACCGGCCATTAAAAAAGTACCGGCCTCAATTCTGTCACACATAATGGTGTGCTCTGTCGGCGCCAGGCTGCTGACACCGTCAATGCGGACGGTATCGGTACCGGCCCCCCTGATGTTAGCCCCCATTTTATTTAAAATAGTTTGCAGATCAACAATCTCCGGTTCCCGGGCCGCATTACGGATCGTGGTCGTACCTTTAGCCAGGGCTGCGGCCATGATGGCATTTTCCGTTGCGCCAACACTGGGAAAATCAAAGTTGATTTCACCGCCAGTCAGTTCAGCAGCTTCGGCATCGATATAGCCAAAACTCTCATCAACCTTTGCGCCAATCTTTTCTAATGCCTTGATATGTAAATTAATAGGTCTGGGTCCAATAGCGCATCCACCGGGATAAGATACTCTGACTTTACGAAACCGCCCCAGAAGAGGTCCCATCAGGAATACGGATGCCCGCATTTCCCGCATGAGATGCTCGGGGATTTCCACTTTACTGACATTAGTAGTGTCAATTAACATGGTCCGTCCCTGCCGGGTTATTTTGGCACCCAAGAGTGTCAGTATATCCTGCATGGCTTGGATGTCCCGCAGATGAGGCACATCATGAAGAACACTAATACCAGAGCACAGAAGCGTAGCTGCCATAATTGGCAAGGTGGCGTTTTTCGCCCCGCTTACCCGAACGTTGCCACTGAGTTGTACTTCTCCTGTGACGACAAATTTCTCCATCGTCTTCCCTCCCAGAAAAGTACAATCACCCCTAATTGAAAAATATTTTAATAATTTCTAGTCTCTATTACATATTGTGTTTTTGCATCAGTTTTTCTACTAATTCTTCACCCGATTGATAAATATTGCCCGCGCCCATCGTCATTACCAGATCTCCCGGCTCAACGATTTCAGCCAAATACCGAGCAATTTTATCTCTGTCCTGAATATAGGTGACACGTTGATTAGTTTGCCGTTCTACCTCTGCCTTAATGGTTTCACCGCTTATTCCCGGAATAGGTTGTTCCCCTGCTGAATAAATATCGGTAAGAATTAAAAGATCTGCCGGTGCGAAAGCACTACCAAACTCCGAACAGAGAAATTTAGTACGTGTATAGCGATGGGGCTGAAAAACACAGATTAATCTTTTGGGATCGGTCTGACGCGCCCCGAGCAAAGTAGTTCTAATTTCCGTCGGATGGTGAGCATAATCATCCACTACCCAGACGCCGCTTACCCGGCCTTTGGACTGAAAACGGCGCTTGGCACCCTGAAACATCCCCAGCCCCTCGGCAATCTGCGCAAAAGCCAGACCGGCTTCAACACCCACAGCCACAGCAGCTAAGGCATTGGCCACATTGTGCATGCCTGGCACACAAATCCGGACAGTACCCAAATGGGTGTCATGATAATACACATCAAACATCGTAACCGGCCCATCGGATTTTACGTTGCGTGCCATATAATCAGCCTCATGTTCCAGAGCATACGATACATAACGCCGTCCAAGATTAACGGCCATCGTCCGAATATACGCATTATCAAAGCAAAGAACAGCCAATCCCTTCGTCGGATCAAGCTTATGCAAAAACTCGTCGAAAGTGCGCAAAATATTGTCCATGGTCTTATAGTAGTCCATATGATCATTTTCGATATTAGTGACAACGGCAATGTGGGGCGAAAGTTTTAAGAACGAGCCATCACTTTCATCTGCTTCCGCGACAAGATACCGGCCATGACCCATCTTGGCACTGCCGCCTATGGATTCCAGTTCGCCGCCGATGATTATCGTCGGATCCATCCCCGATTTTTCCAAAACAAGAGCAATCATCGACGTTGTTGTTGTTTTGCCATGAGCACCGGCAACAGCAATTC
>JAEZQV010000343.1 GCA_023441125.1 Bacillota bacterium | reverse complement strand
TGTCATTCGAAAGAAGTAAGGCCCCTTGCAGATTACAAGGTAGATAGGCCAGATGTGGAAGTGGAGTAATTCATGGAGCTGACTGGTACTAATAGGCCGAGGACTTGACTTAAATACCTCGTTTGCATGAAGTGCAAACATTAGATAAATCTAATTGCGTAAGTGCTTATCTTTTGTGTAGTTTTCAGGGAATGGATATAATAGGGAACGGATAATTAGGAGGTTCCGCGCTCCGCTTGGAACTAAGCGATTCACGCAGGTTCTAGCGTCGCTGGCGCTCCTAATAACCTGGTTCTCTGCTTATATATCGCGGGATGGAGCAGTTGGTAGCTCGTCGGGCTCATAACCCGAAGGTCGCAGGTTCAAGTCCTGCTCCCGCAACCAATTTTACATGGTGGCTGTGGTGAAGCGGCTAACACGCCGGATTGTGGCTCCGGTATTCGAGGGTTCGAGACCCTCCAGTCACCCCATTTATTTAATATCTACTAAACTTTTAGGCGGAAATCTGTTAATAGATTTCCGCCTTTTGCATGCGACTGTGATGCCGGTCACTGCCTTTTGGTGGTTAGTTGATTATACTATTGATAAAGACAAAGGCAGGGAGGTGGCATTTATGCGGTTATGGAAGTGGTTTTGTAAGTTAGGAATCAAAGAGCAGGAACGGGAAGTTGTTTTTTGGCGGCCGAGAGAAAAAGGCAGGCAGGAGCCGGTATCGGGGGTCGAGATTTGTACCAGGCTGTGTGGTTCTGCCGGTTGCCGCTGCGGTGCTACAATGCGGGGATTGCATTGTGTTTGGTCGTATTATCGCGATAAATAGTACTGGAATTAGCAGGAAATGACAGCCGTAAGCTGAATATAATATTCTATGGCATGATGCTATAGGAGGCGATACTATGCAAAATAGTAACCGTGAGAGGCGTATTTATTTTCTTGATAACCTGCGGTCCTTCATTGTTGTGCTTGTAGTAATATTTCATGCGTCGATGGCTTATATGCCCAATGCGCCATGGTGGTGGTATGTCCTTGATAAACAAAGAAATGCTTTTTTTGATAGTTTTGTCCTGATCAATGATGTATTTATGATGCCGGTCATGTTTTTTATAGCCGGCTATTTTGCGGTTAAATCACTGGTTAAACACAGTGCAGGGGCATTTGTCCGTGATAAAGTAATGCGTTTAATAATACCCTGGATTTTTGGCGTTATTTTTTTAGCACCGGCGATTACCTATTTTATCTATGTTACCCGATCTCAGACACCGCCGCCGTATCTATATTATTGGTTTAACCTGTTTTTTGGAAAATCTTATCAACAGGCACATTACTGGTTTTTAGGCGTATTGGCTTTGTTTTGTTTGCTTCTGGCCTTTATTTATGCCAGCGGGTGGTTGAAGACTACGCCGCTTAAGGCAATCAAGCCATCGTCTGTCTTTTTGGCATGGTTTGTGGTTATTGGTACTGCCGGCTTTTTAGCTGTGAACACACTGGTTAATGACTATGAGTGGGTAAATGTAAAATACATTTTTATGATCCAGCCCACACGCGTTGTTTTATATATTCTCTATTTTATGCTAGGCATATATGCGTATCGCCGGCAGTGGTTTGTTCCCGGCGGCTATTGTCCCCGGCCGCTGAAGTGGTCTGTTGGCGCAATTGTCACCGGGGCATTATTTCTAAACGGCAAAGCTGCTTTGGCCAGCAATAGCGGGTTGGTGGTTTTAGCACAGAATGCGTTTTTACACACTCTGTTTTGTTTGTGTGCGGTCTTTGCTCTAGTGGGCATTTTCCAACGCTGGGTAAACAGCCGCTCCTACATCTGGCGCCGGCTGGCCGCTAATTCGTATGCAATTTACTTTATACATCAGTTTCCAGTATTCTTCCTAAACTACGCATTGCTCGATCTGCCATACGGACCATTCGTCAAGTTTTTTATAGCAGCCGGCTTGGCTGTGATCATCAGTTATATTATTAGCATATTTTTGCTGGAGCGCATACCTTGTTTTGGCAGCACAGCCGGCAGTCGGCGTAAGATTTCACCGCCAACATATTGACATTGTGTAGGTGTACTGATATTATAGACATATTCACATAATGTTTCTTTGATAGAGGCGCGGCAGACCAAAAGTAAGTATTCGAGCTGGCAGCAATGAAGATACTGAAAGGGGCTGATCGCCGAAGTGAAAGTTTTGGCCGAGAGCTTTTGCTGGTCTTGCATTTAAGAGATGCAAGATTGTCACCTGATGGTTCCAGGTGGAGCGCTATCTTGCACAGCTGACAAGAACAATGTTGTGTTTTTCGGCAGTTTGCGGGATTAAGCGCAGACTGCTTTTTATATTACTTATTTTTGAAGGGTAGGCGAAACAATTGGCTGAAAAAAAATTACCGTTTACAAAAGAACAACTATCAGAAGTTATTAAACAATACCCCACACCGTTTCATATTTATGATGAGCAAGCGATCAGACAAAATGTGCGCACACTGACGCAGGCTTTTAGCTGGGCTCCGGAATTTAAAGAGTATTTCGCCGTGAAAGCTACACCGAATCCGCATATATTGAAACTACTGCGGGAAGAAGGTCTGGGCGCCGACTGCAGCTCCCTGGCTGAACTGATTCTGGCCGAAAAAGCCGGCATGACGGGCGAAGAGATAATACTTACATCGAATGACACACCGGCCATCGAGTTTAAAAAGGCGCGCGAATTGGGTGCCGTTATTAATCTAGACGATATTAGTCATATTGACTATTTGGATAAACACGCCGGTATTCCGGATATGATTTCTTTCCGCTATAATCCCGGACCGCTGCGCGAAGGCGGCAATTCCATCATCGGTAATCCGGAAGAATCGAAGTACGGTTTGACCCGCAAGCAGCTGCTGGATGCGTACCGGATTATGCAAGCCAGAGGCGTTAAACGGTTCGGCATTCATACAATGGTTATCTCCAATGAATTAGATGCCAATTATTTTATTGAAACGGCGAATATGATGTTTGATCTCATTATCGAGATTTACCGTACGCTGGATATAAAAATCGAGTTTGTTAATTTTGGCGGCGGCATCGGTATCCCTTACCGTCCTGAACAGGAGCCTGTCGACCTTACGGTTGTCAGTCAGGGCATAAAGAAAGCTTACGAAAGCAAAATTGTCGTCAATGGTCTGGCTCCACTCAAAATTGCCATGGAATGCGGCCGGATGATTACCGGACCGTACGGTTATCTGGTTTCGACCGTGTTGCATAAAAAAGAAATTTACAAAAACTATGTCGGGCTGGATGCCTGCATGGCTAACCTCATGCGGCCGGCCTTGTACGGAGCCTATCACCATATAACCGTGCTGGGCAAAGAAGATTGGCCTTTAGGCTATATTTATGATGTTACCGGCTCTTTGTGTGAGAATAACGATAAATTTGCTGTTAACCGTAAGCTGCCGATGATTGATATTGGCGATGTTGTGGTTATCCATGATGCCGGTGCGCACGGTCATGCAATGGGTTTTAACTATAACGGCAAGCTGCGTTCGGCTGAACTTATGTTAAAGCCGGACAGCAGTGTGGAACTTATTCGCCGGGCCGAGACCATTGAGGATTACTTTGCCACCCTGGACTTTGCCGCCCTGTAGAAGGATAAAAGGTTCACCTG
>JAEZQV010000283.1 GCA_023441125.1 Bacillota bacterium | reverse complement strand
TCTCAACTCTATCAAAGTCTTCGCCATTCCGCACGATGTTACCGGCGGGTTGGTGAAAGCCATGGTATTTGGGGCCATTGTCGCCATTATCGGCTGCCATAAAGGTCTCACGACAGCTGCCGGTGCCGAAGGGGTGGGTCGGGCCACCACCGGCTCGGTCGTGTTAGCCATTGTCTTGATTTTCATCAGTAATTATTTCTTATCGGTAGCACTATACCGTTAATGCCAGGTGGGGGCTGTCATGATTAAACTTGTTAATGTCAATATGAATTTCCGCGGCCAGCAAACGCTTAAGGATATCAACCTGACTGTGAATCAGGGTGAAATCATGGTCATCATCGGTCCCAGCGGGTCTGGCAAAAGCACGCTGCTCAGGCTGATCATCGGTTTGTTAAAACCCACCTCCGGTGAGATTTGGGTCAATGGCCGGGAAATTACCGCCATGACGGAGGATGAGTTAAATAAAATCAGGTTAGAGATGGGCATGGTGTTCCAATACTCCGCTTTGTTTGACTCGATGTCTGTTGGCGAGAATGTTGCTTTTGGCCTTAGACAGCATACCAGCATGCCGGAAGAGGAGATAGCACGCACCGTGCGCCGCAAACTGCGGATGGTAGGCTTACGGGGTCAGGAGGATACTATGCCCAATGAATTGTCCGGCGGGATGAAGAAGCGGGTGAGCCTGGCCCGGGCCATTGCCATCAATCCGCATATTGTCCTGTACGATGAACCGACGGCCGGGCTGGATCCTATCATGTCCAATACCATTGACAGACTCATTGTCAGCACCCGGCGCATGATAGACTCTACTTCCGTAGTAGTTACGCACGATATGCACAGCGCGTTTGCCATTGCCGACCGGATTGCCATGATCTACGGCGGCAGCATTATTGAAACCGGCACACCGGCGATGATAAAAGCGTCGGAGAATCCGGTTGTGGCTAAGTTTATCCGGGGAGCGTCCACGCTGCCGGAAAATAAAGGGAGGTCCAGAACATGAATACCGAGGCCAAGGTTGGAGCCGTGTCCCTTGCTAGCCTTATCTTACTGGCCGGGATGATTATCTACCTGAGCGGCATCAGCTTTGGCGATAAAGGCTATCCGGTTCAGGCGGTTTTTGGGCAGGTTAGCGGTCTGAAACCGGGGAATATTGTCCGCTATGCCGGGGTAGAAGTGGGCAAGGTTAATGAAGTCCGGGTGCTGCCGGAGGGGGTAGCAGCCGAAATTATATTTTTCCCCGGGGTCAAAGTACCGGCCGGTTCAGCCTTTACCATCGGCTCGGACGGACTGTTGGGCGAACGGTTTATCAACATCACGCCGCCCCGGGAAGTAAAAGGCTTCCTGGTGCCGCATGATACGGTATACGGTGAAAATCCCCAGGGACTTGACGAGTTAATGGTTTCGGCCAATCAGGTCCTGGCGGAAATAAAGATTCTGGTCAAGGCGCTGAATGATGTGATCGCCGATGACAAAATTAAGGCCGCGCTGAAAGAAACCGCGTTAAACACCCGCGAGATAACGGCCAATCTGAACCGGCTGACGGCCACGCTGGCCACTCTGGCCGAAGCCAATCAGGGGGATGTGACAAGCATGGTCGGCAATCTGAGCGCCATGTCGGTGAGCCTGAAAGATACGGCGGCCAGGGTGGATACCATGATAACCGCTGTTGATAATAATGGGCAGACAGCCAAAGACCTGCGGGAAACCATTGCCGCTCTCCGGCAAACCAGTGTCCGGGTGGAAAAAATGGCGGCGGCGCTGGAAGGCGTTGTGACCGATCCGGAAACGGCGAAGAATCTGAAAGAAACCCTGAAAAACGCCCGTGATGCCTCAGCCAAAGCCAACCAAATGCTGAATAAGGTGGCTGATATCAAAACCGAAGCCAGTGTGGAAGCCTTGTACGATCCCGACCAGCGCCGCTATCAAAACAGCGCGGACATCACGGTCAGTACATCGCCGAAAGATTTTGCCGTAATCGGCGTCCATGATATCGGCGAAGACAGCAAGCTGAATTTGCAGGTTGGCAAAAGCAGCCCGGCGTTTAATCAGCGGTATGGCATTATTGACAGCAAAGCCGGGGTAGGGGTGGATGCCAAACTCAGTGATCAGCTGCGGCTGTCACTGGATGTGTATGATCCCAACGATGTGCGGGTTAAATTGCGGACCCAGTACCAGGTGGCGCCCGGCACCTTTATTGTTGGTCAGAATGAACACGTTAACAGCCGGGATAACAGTACCTCCTATTTTGGTATTCGAAGGGTTTTTTAACCTGTTTCTAATGTATTTTTCGTTGACACTGCCTAGGGTTGGACATATAATAATAAATATCTGACTGAACAGTCAAACACTAAAAAGTGATCACGTCAAGGAGGTCCTATTTCCATGACAAAATTTACATTAACCGGCAGTCTGGCCAGACGCGCCTCGGCGCTCCTTGCCGGTACCATGCTGGTAGCGCTTGCTTTGCCCGGCATGGCCGCCCCGGTGGAACTTACGCTGGATGAAGCCATTGCTATGGCGCTAAAAACCAATCCGGCCATCAAAATGTCGGAGTCCGATCTGGAGAAAGCCGAGTGGAACATTAAAGCGGCCAAGGCCGGCAAAGCGCCGTCAGTAACGCTTTCGCATAATGCTAGCCGCTACAAGACGGCAGATGGCACAGCGACTTATTATTCCGATGCTAACGGTTTTTTCAAAGAGCCTTATTCGTCCTATCTTACTACCAAATATGCCAATAATGCCACCCTGTCTGTGCCTTTATATACGGGCGGCAAACTGGAAGGTACGATTGAAAAAGCTGAGATTGGCCGTCAATCAGCGGATTACGGACTGGAAGAAAGCCGGCAGCAGATTAAGCTCGACGCTACCACCGGCTATTACAGCATTCTGCAAACCCGCAATCTCGTTAAGCTGAGTGAAGAATCCGTAAGCCAGCTGGAAGCGCATCTGAAAAACGTGGAGGCTCAGTATAATGCCGGTACAGTAGCCAAGTCGGATGTACTGCGGTCGGAAGTGGAAAAAGCCAGTGCGGACCAAAGCCTGATTAAGGCCAAAAACGCCTATGAACTGGCGGTATCCAGCTTTAACAACGTGATTGGCCTGCCGCTCGATTCCGAGATTGCCGTCAAAGAAGATTTACAATATGCAGCGTACGGGCAAAGTCTGGAAGACTGCATTAAGGTTGCCCTGGCCAACCGCCCTGATTTAGCCCAGGCCAATGCCGCGGTTGACAGCGCCAAAGCCGATATTAAGGTGGCCAAAAGCGGCAGTAAACTGGCGGTGGCCGCATCGGCCTCAGAAAACTGGAATGATGATGAATTCCCCGGTACCGACAACAATACCTGGACCATTGGCGTTAGTGCCAGTTATAACCTGTTTGACGCCGGCCTGACCCGGTCCCAGGTAAAAGGCGCCGAGTCCAGCCTGACCAAGGCTAATGAACAGCTGCGGCAGGCTAAAGACGCCGCCCAGCTCGAGGTGCGCCAGGCCTATCTCAACATGAAAGAAGCCGAGAAGCGTATCGATACCAGCAAAGTGGCTGTGACCAAAGCCGAAGAGGACTTCAAGATCGCGCAGGTGCGCTACAGCGCCGGTGTCGGCACCAACCTTGACGTCATTGACTCCCAGGTGGCCCTGACTTCGGCCAAAACCGACTATGTTCAGGCGCTTTATGACTATAATACCAGCCGTGCTAAACTGGATAAAGCCATGGGGCTGGCAGTGCAATAACTTAAACAGTAAGAGGGCTGCTTTGCGACAATGCAGAGCAGCCCTCTGTTTATTTGCAGCCAATTCCCAGGAATATCATAGAGGAAGAAAGGACAGGGGCGTCGAACTAAACTAAATACCTATGAGGCCAAGGAGGCGCGTGATGCGAAGCAAAGCCATTATTTTAGCCACAATATTGCTGGTGCTGGGCGCGTCCTTTGTCGGGTGGTGGTCGGTTTACAGTCCGGCTGTGTTTGCCCGGATTGAAAGTACCCTGGCCGCTGAAATGAGCGCCGCGTTAGGCACCCGAGTTGATGTTGGCCGGGTGCAGATGGCCGGACTGACAGCCGCTGCTGTCGATGACATAACAATATTTGACAAACAAGGCCGCGAACTGGCCGTTATTGAGCAAGCCACCGTGGAGTACAGCCTGTTTAGTTTGCTGCGTGGTCAGGCTGCGCTTGGCGCGGTGCGTAAAGTCACCCTGGTACGGCCGCAACTGCTGTTGGTGGAAGAAGCTGATAAAAGCTGGAATGCCGAGTTCCTCCGGCAGGAGTCCAAGCCGGACAGTCCCAAGTTTACCGGCGAAATTGCGCTGGAGGAGGCTGCTGTTCACATCCGGTCGTACCATGGCGACTGGGATTTTACCGCAGTTACCGGCCGCCTGAATGTCCGCGACAGTCAGACCGCTGCGCTGAAGTTAACTGCCAGCCATAATGATTCACCCTGGCGGGTAGAGGGCCAGATTGCCGGTTCGACGGGCAACCTGGCGTTAACTGTTGCGGCCGATGAACTGCAGCCGGCCGCCTATCAAAGTCTTTTACCGGACAAGACCGACCTCAAATTTACCGGCGGCCGGCTTACCGGCGTAACCGTAACCCTGCTCAAGGACTCTGCCGGCCTGCGCTATGCCGGTGAGTTTGCCTTGCAGGAGCTGGCCGCCGAAGTCGCCGGCACGCCGGTTAGCGGCGCGCACGGTCTGGTTAGTTTTACAAATAATAATGTATATATACTGGGAGCCGACGCCCTGGTGGCCGGTCAGCCGGTCACCGTGCGCGGGAAAGTAGCCATCGACGGGGATCAGCCGGTGTTCAGTCTGCAGGTGGCGTCCACTGGTTTTGATCCGGCCGTACTCAATAGTACTCTGCCCTTTAGCGGTCTGGTGGCGTTTGACGCTGCAGTTGACGGTACTATTGAGAACCCGAATGTGGCAGCCGGCCTTACAGTTGCCGACGGCACTATCGCCGGTTACCGCCTGCAGGCCGCCAGCGCTAAAATCAAATTAGCCGACAAGGTGCTACATATTGATCAGTTTACGGCCCGGATGGCGGATGGCCAAGTGCAGGGGCAGGGGGAATTGTCCCTGGCGAGCCAGCAGTACCAAGGGCAACTGGCCGCCAGCAATATTGACGTTGCCGCTTTCCCGGGACTGCCGGTAAGTGTCAGCGGGCGGGGGGATGTCACCCTAACCTTTAGTGGTCAGGGTAATGACTGGAATTCGCTGCGCGGCTCCGGGGCCATAACCCTGGCCGGCGGTACCATCGAGGGCCTACAGTATAATCAATTGACCGGTTTTGTCGAGAAAGCCGGCGGCAGTATCCAGATCAGGCATTTTGATATGATTCTGCCCTCCGGGCTGCTTGCGGCCAGCGGTACCATCGAAGGTGACACCCTGGCCATACGACTTGGCGGCCAGGGCCTGGAACTGGCGGAACTGCCGTTTACCGCCGTCAACAACTATCAATTTGCCGGCAAAACCAAATTCCGCGGTCAACTGACCGGTACAACCGCCAAACCGCAGCTCAGCCTGAATTTTACGGTCGATGCCTTTCGCCTGAACCAGGAACTGCTGGGGCAAGCCACCGGCATGCTTACTGCTGCGAGCGACAGGATCGCGCTTGCACAGGTTGCTATCACCAATGGAACTGCCAGGCATGAATTAGCCGGCACTATTGTGCTGAGCGGCGAACAGCCGGTAGTGGACCTGGCCGTGACGACGCATGCCGCGCGGGCCGAGACCTTTGCCCGGGTGCTGGTGCCTGACGTACCGATTACCGGCAATCTTGAACAGCAAATGACCGTAACCGGTCCTGTGAATAACCTGGATATCCAGGGCAGGGTAAATTTAACGGCAGGCAGTATCGCCGGCTATCTTGTCGCTAACGCCGAAGGCACGTACCGGCGCAGCAACGGCGTTTTGACAGTGGATGCCCTTACGGTGCAGGCGCTGACGGCCAAGATCAAATTAGCGGGCACCGTAGCGCCGGATAACAGTCTGAACTTCGCCGTAACGGCGGAAAATATCGATGCGGCGCGGCTGCAGATCAATTATCCTTACCCGGTGGCCGGCATATTTAATCTGAACGGCCAAGTTACAGGCACCATCGCCAAACCTCAGGCCAGCGGCATTTTGACCTCAAGCGGCGTCATGCTGAACGGCCAGGAACTGAAAAATATTTCCGCCAGCTTAAACTATGATGACGGGCAGGCCGAGATCACTGCTTTGCGCTTTAACCAGGGGGAAGGCAGGTATGCGTTTGCCGGCGGTTTTAATCTTAACAGCCAGGATATTGACGGGCACTTACAGGTTGCCGGCGGTGAACTGGCAGGCATTCTGGCCATTGCCAATGTGCCTGATCATGGTATTCACGGCACCCTAAACGGGGAAATTGTCTTAACTGGCAATCTCCATAATCCTAACGTCTTATTGCGCGGGGCCATTACCAACGGCAAGCTGAAAAACTATCTGCTGGATAGCGTTGACATTGATGCCGAACTGGCCAATAAAGTGATTACCATCAATAAATTCATGGCCAAACAGGGCCTGGACGGCGTGCTTGTCGCCCAGGGGCAGGCTGACTTAAACGGAAAAATTGATTTGGAAGTGGGCGGCCGGTCCATAGATACCGGCATTCTGACCGCCCTGTTTGATACTACGGTGGAAACCAAGGGGCAGTTTAGTTTTAATGCCCAGGCTACCGGCACAACCGTCGATCCCAATGTGGCGGTATCGTTGGAGGTTAAAAACGGCAGTATCGCCAACACCGAATTTGATAATTTGTATGGCTTGTTAATCTTCAATAAAGGCAGCATTCATGTTAATCAGCTGTTTGTTGCCCGCGGCCCCTATAAGGCCAGCGCCTACGGGGTTGTGCCGCTCCGGGCTTTAAACAGCCAGGGGCGCAGCCAGGCCGATATCACCGATACCATGGACCTGAAAGTGCGGCTGGACAATGCCGATTTAAGCATTCTGCCACTGCTCAGCCATGAGGTAGCCTGGGCGGTTGGACCGACCACCGGTGAACTCGACATCGGCGGTACCCTGGCGCAGCCACTCCTGGACGGTCATGTTACTGTGACCGAGGGGACCGTCAAGCTTAAGGCGCTGACAGACCCTATCCAAAATGTAGGGGTTGATATTCAGTTTAAAGGTGATAAAATAAATGTAAACGCGTTTAACGGGAAAATGGGCGGCGGTTCCTATTCACTCGCCGGCTCAGCCCGGGTAAACGGGTTAGCGCTTGATGACTATAACCTGACCCTGACGTTAAACCGTCTGGGGATCAAGCATAAGTATTTTTCCGGTCCTGTGGACGGCATCCTGACGCTAACCAGCCAACATGCCAAACCGCATCTTTACGGCCGTCTGACTGTCGACGATGCCACAGTCAATATTCCGGCGTTGCCAGACAGCGAGCCGGTAGCGTTTGATGCCGGGCTGGATGTCGAATTGATTCTCGGCGACAAAGTCCGGCTGTATAACCCGTATCTGTATGATTTCCGGGCTGATGGCACGGTCAAGTTTTCCGGGACGCTGCAGCGGCCGGAAGCATCAGGGCGCATTGAAGCACGACGCGGCACAGTGAAATATCTGACCAACCGTTTTACCATTTTGAGCGGCAGCGCCGAATTTACGCAGTATCGATCCATCGTGCCGGTCATCAAGCTGCAGGCGCAGGCCAAGCTTGAGCGCACAACCATTAATCTGGCGATTAACGGACCGGCTTCGGCCATGGATCTTACGCTGACGTCCGAACCGGCGATGAGCCAGCAGGAAATCATATCCCTGCTGACGCTGCGCGGCAGTTACTTCACCAAGAACGACTCGACGGCCCATGACAGCAGTTTTGGCCGGGATGAGCTGGTCAGCCTGCTGGATGCCGGCCTGCAGATGCGCTTTATTGCCGAAGTGGAAAGCAGCCTGCAGAATGCACTGGGGGTTGATGAACTGCAATTGGTGCGCTCCTCGCTGTTTGACTCTAGCAGCCGCTCGTCGCGGAATGATGACCAGTTCCAGGGATACAACATCCAGATTGGCAAATATCTTACAGATAAATTATTAATTAATTATAGTGTGGGGCTTGACCAGCATAACAACAGTTTCGGCTTCCGCTATGATCTGACTAAGAATATCGGAATAGGCGGCTCAGTTGGCGGCCCAACGAAAAGTCAGCTGACAATTGAAACCCGCTTTGCTTTCTGATTCATGTAAAGGATTGATAGCATGGTACTCAGTCAATATCTGGCTGAACTCAAAAAAATTCGTACACTGGCGCCGACAGAGGAAGCTGGGCTGTGGCAAGGCTTTAAGGAGGGCGGCGACCTCGGTTGCCGCCGTCAGCTTATTGAAAGCTATCAGCCGCTGGTCTTCAAAACAGCCATGCGCTGGCGGCTGCCTGAGACCGTTATGCTGGATATAATCCAGGAAGGTACTGTCGGCCTCATTGAAGCGGTGGAAAACTACGACCACACCCGCGGTGTGGCCTTTAGCCTGTTTGCCGTGCATCGCATTAAAGGCCGGATTATCAATCATTTGTCGTGTCAGGAAGACAGTCTCCTGTGTATCGACAGTCCGCTGGGCGGCGATCACACCCAGGCCACCATTGCCGATCTATTAGTGGATGCGCAGTTGGAGGTGGCCGCGCAGGCCGAGCAGAACTTTTTGGTGGAGCAGCTCCGCACGGCTATGAACCGCCTGCCGGCCAAGGAGCATCAGGTATTGAGCGGTGTCTATCTTAATGATTGCGAGCCCAAGGATTTGGCGGCCGATATGGAACTCAGCGTGTCCCATATTTACCGGTTGCAGAAGCAGGGGATACGCCGGTTGCGGGGAATGTTGTCAAAGTTAATGGGTAATTGGTGAAAAACTGCGTAAACAGGTCGAAATACAACGAAATAGTTACTATCGACGGGCTAATCGCATTATTTGCCCGTTTTCGCTTATTTGTCAATGACCAGAATCTGGCCTCTTCCCAGGACTATAATAAGTGTTTATAATAGGGGGTGGTGATTGTGGCGGAATGTAAACAAAAGATCACCAAGCATCTTACCTCAGCCCAGCAATGGCTTTCCGAAGCCGAGCAGGCTTTTGACAAAGACCGTGATATTCGCGGCGAGCTGAATTTATTTTTGGCTCAGGCCGAACTCACGCGAGCCCAAGAGACCCACCGGCCCCAATATTGGCGGCAGCGCTACCCTATTCTCCGGCATGGTCTGGCCATTGGCCTGGCAATTTTTATTGCTGCCGGCGGGATGACTGCCAGCTATTTATGGGGCATAAGCCGTCACAGCACCCAACGGCCTATAGCGGTTGAACAACCGGCGCAGGCCGTGGTGAACGGTTCCAGTCCGACAAATGCCAGTTCCGGAGCAACAATGCCGACACCAGATTCTGCTTCGCTTACGGTGACTGTTGAGTCAAATTCCGGTCAGGCTGTAACCGGCCCCAAACAGGCCGGTACCTCGCAGCAACCGGTTACACCGCCGGCAGAGTCGGCCAAAGCAGCACCGGCTGCCAGACAGACCCAGGAAACGCCGTTGACGCCTGATGAGATTAACAAACTTATCCGAATAGCCGGAAAATCTTTGCGTGGACAATAACAAAGTTAATAAGGAGGTAATGCATGAAGACCATTAAGCAGTTGAAATTTCTTGTAGCAGCAGCAATTGTGCTAAGCATGGCTGTGAGCATGGTCTTGCCTGCTTACGCGGCAGACATCGAAGGCAAGACGGCTACGGCTGTAACAGTAACCGGCATAAATCAAGTTGCCGAAAGTACTGTTATGGGTGTGGTAAAAATCCGTCCGGGCGATGTTTTGACGGCTGACAAAGTAAAGCAAGACATGCAGGCCATTTACGATTTGGGCTACTTTTTTGATGTTGTTGCCAACTTCACAGAAGTGCCTGAAGGTGTCCAAGTCGTGTATACGGTAATGGAAAATCCAAAGCTCACCGATATTGTAATTAAAGGCAATAGCAAGGTGCCGGCTGATAAGATTAAAGAATATGTTACCACAGGCAAAGACGGTGTATTGAACACCAGGACGCTGAATGCCAATGTTCGCTCCATTGAGGACTACTATCACGATCAGGGCTACATTCTGGCCAAAGTAAGCGATGTGGCTATGTCGCCGGCCGGAGTGCTGACGCTGACCATTAACGAAGGTGTACTGGAAGGCATTGTTGTCAAAGGCAACGAAAAGACCAAAACCAATGTTATTACCCGGGAGATGAAAGTGAAACCGGGTGAAGCCTTCAACGTAAAAGATGCCCGTCGCAGTATGCAAAAAGTGTACAACCTGGGTCTCTTTGAAGACGTCAATATGAAGCTTAACCCTGGCAAAGAACCGAATGCCGTTGTGCTGGAGGCCAATGTTGTCGAGCAGAAAACCGGTATGTTTTCTATCGGCGGCGGTTACAGCAAAGCCGACGGTATGATTGGTATCATTGAACTGGGGGATAATAACTTTAGAGGTACCGGCGACAAAGTGAAATTACACTGGGAATTCGGCGGTACCAGCAACCGAAACTATGAAGTAAGCTATACGAAGCCGTGGATCGACAGCAAACAGACTTCCCTGAGTTTCAGTGTGTTTAACATGACGAACGAGTATAGCGACTATAATACCGACGGTGACTTGAATACCACTTATGACAGGAACCGCAAAGGTTTTGAAGTTACACTCGGTCGACCGACCGGTGAATATACGCAAAACTATATTACCTTACGGAACCGTGAAGACACCTGGGTTCAGTGGGATAATGAGGGCACCGACTATACCAATAATGCCCAGTACCTGAAGGATAATTTCGGTTTGACCCGCAGTGTCACACTGATGCACGTGTTTGATTCCCGTGACAATGTGTTCAGTCCGACCGAGGGTTCCCGTTTATCGGTATCGGCGGAATTTGCCGGTCTGGGCGGCGACTTCAACTTCAACAAGTATACGGTTGAGGGCCGCAAATATTATAAAGTTGGCCATGACCAGGTAATCGCCACCCGCCTCACGGCCGGCTATGCGACCGGCCATATGCCGGAAGCAGGCCTGTTCTCGGTAGGCGGTTCCGACACCTTGCGCGGTTATAAAGACGACCAGTTCGAAGGCGACAAAATGCTGGCCGGCTCGGCCGAATACCGTTTCCCGGTTGCCGGTAAAGTGCAGGGCGTTGTCTTCAGTGATATCGGCGGCGCCTGGAAAGGGGAAGGCTATAAGCTCGACGACCTTCACTACAGTGTAGGTGTGGGTCTTCGCTTAACTACCCCGATTGGTCCGATCCGTATCGATTACGGTAAAGGCGAGGACGGCGGCCGCGCTCACTTTAGCTTTGGCGGCCAGTTCTAACCAGCTTACTATACGAGTCAGGCCTATGGCCTGACTCGTTTACTAAGGAGGCGTGCGTCATTAGTAGCAATAAACGGCGTTACACTCTGTATTTGTGCCTATTGAGCCTGCTGTTTGCGGCCTGGCCGCTCACCGTGCTGGCGGCCACGGCTACAGTCGACAAGATTACGGTGACGATTACGGCTGACGAGCAGCCGCCCGACCGGGTGGCCAAACGCATGACGGCCAGTATCACGACCGTCAGCGAACAGATGCTTGGCGGGCGGACCGTGGCTGACATTGAGACCAACAGGGCCAATTATGAGAAACTGATCCGGGAAATCTTCGACCGGGTACTTGTCGGCTATACTGTGGAAGACGTAAGCATTACCCCGGGTATAACGACCGGTATTACCGTGACGGTGGCTCCCTGGGGCGAGATTATCCGTGATATTTCGCTGGATATTGATACCACCGGCCTGTCCCCGGATACGATGAAACTCATCAACCAGGACATGGGTAGGATCGAAGACCAGGTAGCCAATGTCCTGGTTGGTTTGCCGGTAGATTCCGTGGCCTGGGCCGGCGGGGTGTCCAAGGCGGTTATCCGGGAACTGCTGGAAAGTCAGTTGCCGGAGTTTCGGAGCAATCTGGACATAACCGCCGGCGTGCACACCAATATCAAACTTTCTCTGATCCCAACCGGGCCGGTCATTGACAATGTTCAGGTTGCGCTCAGGTCGCGGACCATACCCAACATCCTGCTAACCGAGGTCAGCCCCTCGGTGCGGGAAGCGGCCGGCGGACTGCGCGGCTTGCCGGTAGCCTTTGTTGAGCGGCATAAAGACTATTTTACCTCGGCCGTGCTGGCCGCCGCCGCCAAACAGCCGATTGTCGCCAAGTACGGACTGGTGCTGACGCCGGCCATTAATCCGGGAGTGGACACCACGATCACGCTCAATGCCGAAACTACCAAATACCGGGTCAGTCTGGAAGGAAACCTGGATATGGGCCGGCAGGAAGACAATACCTCGGCCAAGCTGCATATTGGTCAGTGGACAGGCAAACGGGATGAGGCTTATTTTGAACTTAGGTTTATCCCGGATAACTGGTCCTGGAAGTTCGAACCGGGCTGGGGCCATAAATTTACGGCCAATACGATGGGCGGCCTGCGGTACAATGTTACTGATCAGGAAAGTGTCATCTGGCTTACTCATTATGCCGGCGACGACTGGCTGTTCCGCTTTGAGCATGTGCCCAAAACAGACTATAACGAGTTTGGCGTCCGCTATAAGCTCCATGATTTCCTCAGTGCCGAATACATTTTTACCAAAAAAGAAAATTGGCTCCGGTTGGTGGCGAACTTGTAATGCTTGCTGAACAAGAGGCCGCCTGTTATAATTGGAAGATGGAGGAGAAATTTTATTGCCAGTGGGCAGGAAAGAAGGGAAAAAATGTTTAAAGACAAGAAAGTAGCTAAAATTGTTGCTCTTGCCGTAGTTGGGGTATTTTTACTGGGAGTATTCGGAATTGCCGTATCGCAGAGCGGGAAAGGCTATGCCGCCGCTGCCGGTGCTTCATCCAATATTGGTAAGGTAAACAGGGCCCTGCTGCTGCAGCAGCATCCGGATTTGGCCAAAGCCGATGAAACGCTGAAAGCCGAATTTGAGCAAGCCAAAAAGGATTATGAAGCCAAAGCCCCTACTTTAGGGGAAAAAGAGAGACAAGACTACTACAATCAAACGATGCAGCGCCTGGAACTGAGACGCCAGGAACTGTTTGCACCCATCCAGGATAAACTGGACGCCGCCATCAAAGCCGTGGCCGATGCCAAAGGGCTGGCGGTAGTGTTTGATGTGAACAATGTTGTATACGGTGGCCAGGACATTACCGACGATGTCATGAAAAAAATTACCGGCAAATAAGCTAATAGTCCCGGTTTAACAAGGAGCCGAGCCGGTTTAGTCTGCGCTCGGCTCATACCTTAACTAGAGAGGGTGATTTGGTGTTTACTCATAAAGCGACACCAATAAGGTTTCTGGTTACCTTGCTGCTTGGGGCCGTTCTCCTGACAGGCTGTACCCGTTCCACACCACCTGAAACCAAGCCACCCCAAACGCCGCAGGTAGGCGTTATTGACATGGACAAAGCCATTAAATACCATCCTAAATATCAGGATTGGCAAAAACTAAAACAGCAGGCCGCCACCATGCAGGAACAGCTGAATGCAGCGGCAGCTAAGGCAGACGCCGACGCTGCGGGACCGGCGGCCAATATGGCCGGCCATATGGCGGACGGTCTCAAAGCCGCCAGCGAGCAGGCGTTCAAAGTCAAGATGACCGCCAAGCAGGAGGAACTGCAGGCCCAACTGACTGAGAAGGCCAACAAGGTGCATAGTGAATTGTCAGCCCAGATGCAGGCTTATGCGGCCGAACTGGACAAAGAGTACCAGCCCCAGCTGTTTAATCTGCAGTTAAAATTGCAGACTGTCCGCATGGATGAAAAAGAGGCGGATGAAGTAAAAAAGGCCATGGATGCTCTTAAGGCCGAACAGGCTGAGAAACTGGCGGCCAAAGAAAAAGAACTGTCCGGCAGTATGGAAAAAACCCTGGCGCCGGAAAAAGCCGCCATGGAACAGGAACTGGCAGCCTATGCCAAACAGCTCAATGCCGAGCTGGACAGCAGAGCGTCGGCGCAAACGGCAGCCTTAAGCGCCAAACTGGCGCAGCCTGCCGCAGCAGCGCAGCAAGCGCCGGCTGACGGCGGCATCGGGCAGCAACTGGGTATGAAGCAGCAGGAAATTAAAGTCCTGGAAGACTATATCATGAATGATATCCGCGACAAGGCTGCCAAAATAGCGGCCGAACGCGGTTTGGAAACTGTGCTCACAGGGCATACAGTGAATATTAATGCTGTCGATGTAACCGATGCGGTGATTGCCGCGGTTAAGAAATAAACTGCTGGCGTATACTATCTGCAAGCGGGAGAGATACTGAAAACAGCAATGGCGAATGGATTGGAGGATTCCGTATGAACAAACAAATGAAAGTGGCGTTGGTGGTAGTGCTCGTTTTTATTGCCGGTCTGGCTTTGACGGGTTGCAACACCAGCCAGGGGACTATTGGCGTTCTGGACGTAAATAAGGTCATGTCCGACAGTCCCAAAGTTAAGCAGTTTCAGGATCAGCTGAATGCCAAAGGCAAGGAATTGAGCGATCAGCTGGAAAAAGACAAACCCAACATCAGTGCTGAAGAATTCCAAAAACGGCAGGAAACGGCGTACGGCGATTTCCTGAAGGTGAAACAGGATCTGGAAGGCCAGATTGACAGCAATATCAAACAAGCCATTGAACAGGTCAGCAAAGAGAAAAAAATGAGTGTTGTACTGTATAAAAATAGCGTTGCTCAGGGCGGTACCGACATAACTGATGACGTAATCCAGAAAATGCAGTAATCAGGGGGCCGCTTTTTGTGAAAATGACGCTAGCTGAAATCGCCGCCCTGCTTAACGGGGCGGTCACCGATGGGAATTCTCCCGCGATTACCGGCATTACCAATATTGATGATGCCGGTCCGGGAGATATAACTTTTGCCGTACCACCTCACCTGGACAAAGCTGCCCAATGCGCAGCTGCCGCTGTAATTATTCCCGATTCCATAGCAGAGTTTCCCAAACCGGCTATCCGGGTGGCTAATCCCCGGATGGCCTTTACCACGTTACTGACCCTGTTTACCCCCAAGAATAATGTACTGCCCGGCGTTCACCCTACCGCCGTTGTCAGCGCGACTGCCAGGCTGGGCGACAATGTGGCGGTAATGGCCCAGGCCGTCATTGATGATAACGCGGTGATTGGCAATAATACCATAATATATCCGCATAGCTATATTGGCCGTGAGGTTATCATCGGCAATGATACCCTGATTTACCCCAATGTTACCATCCGGGAAAATTGTCAGCTTGGTAACCGGGTTATTATTCAGAGCGGGGCTGTAATCGGCAGCGACGGCTTCGGCTTTGTCACCGTGGCCGGCAAGCACCAAAAAGTACCGCAGGTGGGCAATGTAGTCATTGAAGATGATGTCGAAATCGGCGCTAATAGCTGCCTGGACCGGGCTACTACCGGCAGTACCATTGTCAGACAAGGCACCAAAATCGATAATCTGGTACATTTGGCGCATAATGTGGTAGTTGGCGAGAATTGTTTCTTTGTGGCGCAAACCGGCATTGCCGGCAGTACCAAGATTGGCAATAATGTCACCTTTGCCGGTCAGTCCGGCTGCAACGGTCATGTGACGATTGGCGATAACTGCGTGTTTGCCGCCAGATCGGCGCCCATTAATGACATTCCGGCTAATTCCTTTTATGCCGGGTTTCCCGCCCGGCCACACCGGGAGTGGTTGCGGGAGGAAGCCGCCGTCACCCGCCTGCCGGAGCTTGTCAAAAAGATACGCGAACTGGAACAGCGTTTGGCTGCGGTTGAGAAACAGTAATAGTCGGCGAGGTAATACCCTGGTATACCTCGCCTTTTTTCTTTACCGGACCGCAGGGTAACCTCCCACCGGCCATGAACTCGCTTTGTCCACAAATTGGCGAGGCGTATTTTGCAGGAATTTTTCGAACTGCAGGGAATTTATATTAATTTGTAACATAATTTTTATCTAGAATGAGGACAATACATGAAAAAAACGATTCTGGCAGCTGTAGTCATGCTTATGGCCGCAGCTCCCGTATATGCTGCTCCCTCGCTTAACGGGTCGACAGGACTCATCAACACGCCGACGGCCGATGTGCTGCAACCCGGCCAGTTTTCTCTGGGTTACCATCATCTAAAAGACGGCGGCAGCGGCAGCCTGAACCTGAACCTGGCCAATAACCTGGAAATCGGTGTGGCCGGCTTCCGGTACGACAGTGAGAGCAACAGAGATAATAAAACTTTGTTTAACGCTAAATATGCGCTGGTGCCGGAGACCGTGTTAACGCCCGGACTGTCTGTCGGCGTGGAAGACCTCGGCAATCAGGACAAACGGACGTTTTATGCCGCTGCCAGCAAGGCGCTGCCCTTTGGTTTCAGGCTCCATGCCGGTGTTGGCGACGGCCGTTATGACGGCGTCTTTGCCGCGATTGAAAAAACTATTAATCCGGTCAATGTTTTGACTGGCAACAACATGTTTCCGGCCACTACGCTCATTGCTGAATGGGACGGCGACCGGATGAACTATGGGGCCCGTATGGCAATTGTCCCCGGCCTCAAGCTGGATGCCGGCTGGCGCCATAATCAAACGTATTTTGGGTTAAGCTACACCTATTAGGAGACAAACTATGCAGTATCACATCGTGAAGTGCCTTAGCCGGCTGATTGGTTTGCTGCCGGCTACAGCAAGGCGGGCTCTGGGTTACTTGCTTGGTAATCTGTGCTGGCTGCTGGTGCCGGCCAAGAGACGCAATATGGCGGTGGACAATATCGGCCGCGCGCTGGGCGTGAACCGGCGGCAGGCCAGGGCCATCGCCAAGGCCAGCGGGGTTCGTTTGGGCCCGATGTTTATGGAAGTACTGGCTATGCCGCAGATCAATAAAGGCAATATTGGCGAATTTGTCACTCTCCGCGGACAGGAGCATTTGGCGGCCGCCTTAAAAATGGGATGCGGCGCGGTGTTGGCGACAGCCCACAGCGGCAATTGGGAATTACTCGGTGCGGCGCTGGCCATGCACGGCTTTCCCCTGGTAGCCGTCGTCCAGCGGCAGACCAACCCGGCGATGGATAAATTTATCAACGAATACCGGACCCGGGCCGGTATGCATGTAACCTATAAAACTGGTGTCCGGGAAATGATCAAGCTGCTCGGTGAGGGGAAAATCATCGGGCTCTTAATGGATCAGGATAATCACCGCGACGGCGTATTTGTGGAATTCTTTTCCCGGCCGGCTTCCACGGCCCAGGGCGCTGCGGCGCTGGGCCGGCTGAACAACGCCCCCATCGTACCGGCCTTTATCACGGCCAATCCGGACGGGACCCACACCGCCATTATTCATCCGCCAGTGATGGTAGAAAAAACTGCCGATCGGGCTGAGGATGTACGGGTTACCACCCAGCGGCTCACGAAAATTATTGAAGACCATATCCGGCAGCATCCTGAGGAATGGTTCTGGCTGCACAACCGCTGGAAAACGCCGCCGCCTGCCTAGAAAACAAGTAACACGGGCCTGCTTCGTATTTTGCGAAGCAAGCCCGTGTTTTTTGATTTACCAGAAAGTAAGAGAATACCAGTACACCTTGTCTTAAAGAGGTTATACACTGATACTTTGTAAATACCGAAGTTATATATAAATATGGTAATTTTGCTATACTACTAGACATAAAAATGATATACGTGCTATAATGGACTGCAGAAATGAGGTGACTGAATCGATGCTGACGCGAGGCATAAAACTGATAAAATCGGTTAGAAGTATAGGTAAGGATTCCATTCAACGCGACATTCTGGTACTGATGCTGGTAAGCGTTCTTATCGGATCTGTGTTGGCCGGTTCGGTCTCCGCAGCGGCCAATACCTATTTTTCCAAAACGCTGTCCAGCCTGGTCGGCGATTATGGCGAATATGACGTACTCATTCAGGTTCGCGAAGAAAACCGCGAAGATGCGGCTGTGCATATTAATAAGATTGTCGATGAAGTTTTCCCGGGCGGCAAGGTTAAGGAAGGACCGACCATTACCGGTAAGACGCCGTTCTTTGTCGCTTTACCGGACCAATATAAGACTAAAAAAGTCTATGAAGAGCTGGCCAAAACCTTTGGCGGCATTCCCGGCGGCGCCAATGTCGGCGTTATGACGGAGCCGCGGCTGACAGTGCGCGGTGTGCCGGAAGGGGCCAAGACCATGCTGATGGAGCGCATTGCGCAAATGGACGGCGTGCGTTTTGTCTTCCAGGATGGCGCCAGTGTTGGCGTAATCTTAAATTCGCTGAATAAATCCGCAGCCGTGAATGCCGCGATCAAGACGGTACTAAAAGACTATCAGGTTATTGAAATCAGTTTCCCGGTAGGCAGTGAGCCGGCCAATCCAATCCGGCTGGGCGACTCCATTGCCGAAGCCATACAGCAGGATCTCCATCTGGAATATGCCAAGAACGTTTCGATTGACGCCAAAAACGATGATATGACGTATATGGTCAGCACCATGCTGGAACTGAAACGGTTTCTGCAGGCCTACGCCGCGCAGGTGATTCTTACCCCGGGCAGCGGCACTGAGCTGGCCAAAGGCGACCGGGTTCTTTTTCAGGGAACTGCGGCGCAGGCGCCACAAGCAGGTCAGGCGGCCGCCAAAGGCAATGTTGTCGTCGAAATTACCGCGGCCGGCGCCAATGGCACCCTGGAAGGACGCATTATGGACGGGGATGCCGCCTGGCTGGCTAATCAGGCCGGCAGTGCCCCGGGCTACAAACTGGAGAAAGAGCTGGTCAGCGGTAAAGCCGTTACAGCCACTTACAAAAATCCCCGCCAGGAACTGGGCACGGCGCTGACCGAAACCGGCAAGCTGGTCGGCCAGATTCCGGGTTTTGCCCAGGATGCCAAAAGTCTTAGCGCCATTGCGCTGAATACTCTTGACAGCTATGGCAGCGGTCTGGGCGCGCTGGAACAAACCCTGTCCGGCATCCAGTCGGCCGGCGGTACCATTCAGGCCGCGACCAGCGCCCTGGCCGGGATTGACACCACCGGCATCCGCAGCCAGCTGGACAGTTCTTCCCGCACCCTCGGCGGGTTGTCCAACAGCCTGCAGGTACTGCGCGTGCTAAACGGCGATGTCGGGACAACCATAAACAGCTTAAGCGGGGCGCAGCAAAACCTTAGCAGCCTAAGCACCAATCTGGCCCAGCTGGATAATGTGGCGGCCAATGCCCGGCGGGCCAAAGCCACCATTGACGATATTGTAACCAACGGCCAAAGCACGCTCGGCACGTTGCGGTCGTTTGACGTCAACGGGGCCAGAAACACGCTGACCAGTGCCAGCAGCCGCCTGGGCGCCCTGCAGGCAATCAATGTGCCGGCGGTGACGGCGCAGGTTCAATATCTGGCCGCCGCCGTGCCGAACCTTAAAGACGAAGAAATCAATCACTCAATTACGCTGCTGGACAAATTCATTGCCGGGCAGGTTATACCCAGCGCCCGGATTCAGATTCTGACTACCAGCAGCATTGATATTAACGCTGTAACCCCGGTTGTGAATCAGCAAACCGGCCATAGCAACGCCTCGCTGTACTCCACTGCCCTGGGAGTGATAGAACCCGACCCGCGCGGTGAGCTCTACCAGGTTCTGACGGAAGTGAAAAGCATTCTGGCCGGAATGACGGCCATCGTTGTCACTATCCTGTTCTTAGGTCTGGACCATACGGCCATTATGACGGTAATCCGCCGCAAGCGCCTGAGCAGGAAAGTGCCCGCTACTGGCTGGCGCCGGCTGGCAGAAAAGCTGACAATCACCTTCCTGGCGCCGGAAAGGCTTTATGGTATGGGGGTCGGCGCCGGGATGCTGACGGCTATGTTTCTGCTGGCGCACGGCGGTATTCCGTATCTGCCCTGGGCCGGCGTGCCGCTAGTGGGCGCTGTCTTAGGCCTGCTGGTGGCTTGCTACACCGAAAAAATCAGCCCGATTGCGGCCGAAGAAGTCATGGCCGGGGAAGCGTTAGGCCTGTCGGTCGACGAGGTAATGCGGGAAATTGTCATTCCCAGCGGCCGTCCGGGCTTAATGCAAAAACTGAACCAGCGTAAAGTCCAATTT